>JAHJMN010000176.1 GCA_018821305.1 Myxococcota bacterium | reverse complement strand
TCCTGTAATACCAAATTTTCAAGTTTACACCAAATTTGTACACAGGACATTAAGAATGAAGACCTTGAAATTATTATAGTGTTCTGAATAGCATGTTTTCCTAAACATGCTCAATTTTGATAAAAATTGAATTTCAGGACAGTAACTATTTAATATTAATTCATAATTACAAACGATGAATCTGAATTTTTAATTTTGAATAAACGAAAGTTGAAGAGGGAACGAGAGGTTAATCGCGACCGTATTTATCCCGGAGACGAACTATGTCGTCTTCTCCGAAATAATCACCGAGTTGAGCTTCAATAAGTACAAGATTACCGGTAGCTTGAGTATTGCGGATGCGGTGGATAGCTTCTTTAGGAATAAAAATCTGCCGTCCTTTTTCCACAAAATAACTCTGGTCGTCGACAGTCATGATTCCTTTACCACGAACGATTGTCCAGTATTCTTCACGCTTAAAGTGTTTCTGGAGAGAAATTTCCTGTCCAGGAAGAAGAGATATAACTTTTACCTGAGTAAAATCAGATATAAACAAGCTTTTATAGAAACCCCAGGGTCTGTTGACAACGTCCTGAAGAAGTTTGCCTTCATCAAGGGAAAAGAAATCAAATCGGAAATCCCATGCGATATCTTCAAGAAGGAGAAGATGGAAGTGATATTTAGTTATAATATTTGAAAGAACATAATCATTGTCCACAACAGCTAAATACTCGGCGCCCTGATTCTGAAACATATCAATAACTACATCAAAAGAGTCGGTAGTATTTATTGTTTTTACTTCGTGGATGGGGATTTCTCCGATGGAAGTATCAAGGTTTTGATACTCAATCAGACAATCGTGAATATCAGATGAATCAAGTGCGCCATTGAGTTTGCCGTATTCGTTTACGGAAAGAAGGAAAGAGTATTTGTTACTTTTAATCTTTTTAAGGGCGTCAATAATGTTCATTTCTGAACTTACGATATAGGATGTAATACTTGGATTTTTCCAGATTTCCTGCTGAAAAAGTCTTTTATTAAGCTGTGTGTAACTGGGTAACATATCCTGTCTCCCTGCGGAAATAGCCGCGTGAATGGCTCCCTCGTAAGCAATACCCGTGCCATATGTAGACATATGAACAGATACTTGGGATCTGAAACGCGCGTAACTTACACGATATAAATGCTTATTTCAAATAAAATTAACAAAAAAATAATTTTTTCAGGTGTCGAATGGAGGACTAAAAGTACCTGAATAGGTGTGAAAAAAATATACGCTGTGAATTTAGTCTACAATTCTTCACTAATTTTTGTCGATAAAAACATAATGAAATCAATAGGAAAAGAAAAAGTGTAATCCAGGATACAAAGGACTGCCAGCAATAAAATATGGGATTTACTTTCGGATGCTTTATAACTTCAATGGTCGCTTTTAATTCAGACAACTTCTTCCGAAAAGATCTTAAATATTAATCATTACTCTAAAATCCCCCCTGTACAATCAACTGGTTTTCAGGTATCGTGAAAACTATCCATCTGTCTTTTCCAGAGGAGCAAGTTAATGAAGTTATTGAAGGGTTTTCTTTACATAATATTATCGGTAACATCAGTCGTCAGTTGCCGCATGAACGATGATTCCCCGCAGACTATTGGGACAACGCCAGTTACCAATCCTCAAGAAACAAATGATAATCGAGGACCTGAAGGAGAACCTCCTGCGAAGAAATCTGGAACAATTAACTATCCAAGTGTATCTCTTCCGTCCCTTATTAATTCACCTTCAGAAATCAATACTGGAACAAAAAAACTTGGTGCAGCGCATGCATTCAGTAGTTGGAAATCAACGGGAGGCCTGTATTCTTTTTTATATCCAACCGGTTGGACGGTTTTAGCAAACCGCAGTCTGTTTCAGATAGTTTCTGATACAAAAAATAGTTCGAGTCATCGAATTACTTTGCTTCCCTGGAATCTGGCAAGAACACTTTCATCAAGTCAGGCCATGAGGCTGTTTAAAGGCCATGTCGTTAAATACTATAAAAATTTTAAAGAAATAGAGACCAGAAAGATTTCTTCTAATCGTGATTTAACCGTTACCATTTTTCAAGCTGACAACGGTAGTGACCATCTTGAAGGAATTTTAATGATCCTCAGTTATGGAAAACGAGGTTTCTTCTCAATATTGACAGGAAAGCAGGGGACTTTTACGTCCAGTAATGCACCAGCGATTTTGATGAATGTCGTTTTCTCAGCTAACTTCGGTCCAACTCCCGTCAAAGTAAATATTCCTGCCTCAAAACTTAAAAACCCCGGCCCAAAACTGGGTCCAGGTAAAAGTTCAGTAAACCATATGAATCTAATAAACTTCTGGAAAGTAGTTAAGGATCTTATTCAGTTAATTTAGACCGATGCTGAGTGATTAAAACCGTATTAGACCCTATGCTGAGCGGTTAGTGAAATTTGGAAAGAAATAATTAATAAATACAACACTATACCGCTTCCTGAGTAATACAATTGTGACTCATTTAAAAGAAATGCTTCAGGAGAAAGCCCCTGATTGTCCTGATCCTGCTACTGATTACCTGTGTTCCTGTTTTTTTTTAACAGGCATGCAGGAAAACAGGTTCAGGATCAGTGGTTAAACATTCAACATCATTGCATAATTACAAATGGTTGTGAAAACATACACTTTTCACGTTTCGATCCGTTTACTCATGAAGCGGTCTAGCAGGCAAACAGGGACAGGAGCAGGGCGTTTACTTTGAAGGTAAGTGTTTTTGGGGCATCAGGACTGCGTTTAATTCGGGATTTGCAAATAGACCTTCTGCAAAAATCCCTGATTATCCTGATTCTGATACTGTTTCTGACTTCCTGAATGTTCTTGCTTTTATTTAAATATGCTGTTTTTGTTAATAATATCTTCTAGTAAGGCACTACCGAGCAGTAGTATTAGACAGGTTCAGGGGCTGGCTTTTCGCATTGGCATGGGGGACCGTCTGTCGTCGACTCGATGGATACGTTACCACCTTCTATTTTAAGGGCACATCCATTAACAAGAGCGCAGGCGACTTTCTGCCGGGCAATATTAACAATTCGACCGAAAGTCTGCCGGGAAATGTTCATTCGCACAGCGGCGTCATCCTGATACAAGCCTTCATAGTCCGCAAGGCGGATGGCTTCAAATTCATCAATTGAAATAACGATTTCTTTTAGTTGTTTCAACGGGATTCCCTGAGGTTTAAAGTAGTTGCCTTTGGGAGTAGAGCCGACTTTTCTGCAGATTGTAGGTCTTGCCATGAATTAGTTCCTTGAAAAAATTGTTTTTCCGGTCAACTATAACAGTTGCCCATTTTCTAAACTTACAGTACTGAAAGTTGGTTTGCAAATGAAATTTGCATGTATAAGCATAGATTACGATGAAATTAATGATTACCGAAAGATCCACGATATCTCTGAACTGAAAGACAGCCTGAGTATTACCAGAGATTCTTCAAAAGGAATTGAGAGTTTAATCAGAAATGCCAAAGTTCCAATTACGGCTTTTTTAACCGGGGCATCTTACCGACCGTTTTTTGAAGATTTCATGGATAAAGTAAAGGATGGTCTGGCGGAGGTGGCAAATCACTCTTACAGCCATGATTATGCTCTTACTCGTTCTGATCCGGTTTATATTGAGGCACAGATTCGCTCCCTTCACGATCTAATTGCTGAATACGGCGTAATAATGAAGGGTTTTCGCTCACCGGGCTGGCATTTGAATGCTGAGATTGCTCAAGTTCTGCAGGCGGTGGGATATTCTTACACTTCCTGTTTTAACCCGTCCAGGCTCTATTATGCTATGAAATATATCTGGATAAAACTATCTAAAATTACAGGAAAAACCCCCGCCAGTGTTATCCATCCCATTGATACACTCCGCACTCCGACTTTGCCCTATTTTCCGGATCCACAAAAACCGCATATCTGTTCCGACCTTCAACAGACTTTACTTGAAATTCCAATTTCAGTTTCTTTAATTCCGCCCTTTGTTCCTTTCACAGGATATTTCATTTTTAAATTAAAAAATCCGAAGTTCATTTTACCCAGACACGAACATCCCGCCATTTTCAATCTTCACGCTTTGGATTTTGTTCATGAAAATAGTCCTTCAGGTCGTTTTCTCAAGAGCAAAGAAGGCGTTCTTCAGACACCATTATCCATCCGTCTGAATGTTCTTGAGAATATAATTAAAAATCTTAAGAATAAAGGATATCAATTTGTTACAATGGAAACTCTGAGAAACAACCTGAACAGCCATTCCGCCTGAAAAATATTTATTAACAATATGAATGAATTCGGTTTGAGCGATCAGGTCAGATCTAATGCATGAAGTAAGGCTGAATTTCGACGGGCACAGATGTTGGCTTTTGAGTCAGGAAATAGGTTGTTGCTCCCGCTGTGATGATTACACCGGAGGCAATTGCCCAAACCCACCATTTCTGATACCACTTGTCCGGTGTCTGAACAATTGCTTTCAGGGAGAGCTGCGCATCAAGTTTCATAACTGATTTGGGGATCAAATCAACGGTAGCTTTAAAAGACGTGTAACCATCTTTGAGAACCTCAATGGCATAACTTCTTGGAGCGGGAAGTTTGAACGGTTGCGCAGGAGTCTCTCCTGCGGGTTTGCCAGCAATTTTAATAGTCGCGCCGGTTATTTTTGAAGTTACGATAAGCGTTCCGGTTCGCTTGAAATAGTCCTTGGGAAGGAGTGTGTTCAGCAGTCGGAAAATCTGAATCTTGGTAACTCTTCCTCCAGCGGGGATGTCTATATCTGCAGTACCCTGAACTTTTCCTGTTTTGACAATAATCCGATTTATGGAAATAAGTACTGTGCCAAGCTCTGTCATTCCAATAACAATAATTTCATTAACTTTAAGCTTCTCACCAATTTTTGCGAAACATTGAACGTTGTCTTTACAGTTTGAAATATCAGCATCGAGGGTTGCGCCTAATCGTCTGCGGGCTTCAGTTTGTGTGACAATTGTAAGGTTTGTTTTTTCCTTCATGAGAGCAGTTACTCTCGATAGAAAATCACTTTGCTCACTGACACCAGTGCGATATTCAACAATCGCTACCGTTCGGGGAGAATCGCCAGAGTTGCCGTTCATATATGCACTGAAAAGTGAAAGTAGTATTAAAAAACTGTTCATTGAAAACCATAAAGGGATGCAACAGAGCCGGGAATAAACTCTATCGTTGGTTGAAAAACATTTGCCATAGGGGCACAATAGCTGCTCGTGAGCTCCGCAGGGGGCGGATCAGTCTCGGATAAAACGCTATAACATGCAGAACGAAAACGGTTGCTGACAGCCTCTGCGCTGGGATCAATAAAGAGGAGGCTGTGTGTTTTGCGTTTAAAGCCATTTAAAACACTTCCTCCTACATTTACGCTTCGGATATTGAAGTAGGCCTCAATGGAAAGCGCAATTCTCCCGGATTTTACAGTTACTGTGAAATCCTTGGGCAGTAAAGTTTCAGCTGATTGAATATGTTGAATAGTCCCCGAAGGATGACTGCTTGTGGCGTTCGCATAAAATGCTTCCTGAGGATAATCCATTATAAGAGGATTCCCCGTGAGACTTCCGCTCATGAGAGAGAAACGCTGGATAAGCAGTTTTGCTTCCGTCCAGGTGGGGGAAATCGTGTCAGCAACGGTATAACACGTTGAAAAAAGGGTGTTATCGCCGACGGCAAGATTTACCGGTTTAAAGCAAGGCAGCAGGTTGTTTACATTAAGCATTGGGGAAATAACTTGAGAGCCCGCCGTAACCTGACTTATGGAAGCTGCACACGGGTGTGAAAGAAACAGCCGCCCATCCACAGGATTTGAAACCATTGAAGATATATAGTCGGTACTTACGGTAACGCCTTCATCCGTTGCACCGCCATCAGCACCAAGATTGTCAGCGAGTGTGAAAAAATGGACTGAAGAGGAGGGGGCGTTATTGCATGTATTGTAAGAAAAATCTTCACTCAATAAAACTGCCAGCTTGCCGGAAGTAGTGAAGGCAGCATCTATGGGCCTTGATGGGGATTCATCCAAGTCGATGTGGAGGATTGAATCTTCCTTCGCAGTAAAAGCGATAAAATTATGTACATTTACAATCTTGATATAGTTCCCTTCGGGGGAAGTTAAAACTGCAAACTTACCGTCAGAACTGAATTTAATAGCTTTCACCGGTTCGTCCACACCAAGGGCAACCTCAATGCTTTTAACATTGTTCATTGAAAACGCGAGCCAGATGTTTATTGCGCCGGTGCCTTTATTAACTGATGTTCCAAGCACTGAAATGCCATCGGGACTTGTGGCAACAGCTGTTGTAATTTCGCCATCATTTGCCATTGAAATGGGGGTATATCCACCGAGATCCGATGTCCGATACGGGTGAAAAATATGAAGAAGTCGCGTTCCGGCCAGATAAACCAGAGGGTATCGGAAAGGCACGGAAACAGACGTTTCTTCATCGGAACTGATTTTTCCGTCGTAACTCATATCTCCATAGGCAACGAGGCCACCGGAAAGAGTGTGTCCACTCAGGACAATTCGATCGAAGTTGCCAACATCTACCTGTCCCATATCCATGGGCTCCCCTTGAACATATTGAGAAGCGTAGTTTGTTACTTCATCCCCGTTATATATAGTGAGATTTAGGTACGCAAGGCTGTCATCTTTAAGGGGATTGAAAGTATTACTCTGGCTGGCAATGTCGATCTGTATGCTTAGAATACCGTCTCCACTGCAACCGGAGCAGATAGAAAGACACGGAATAATTAATAAAAAGACGAGAAATAACTTTTTAAACATAGAGTGCATAATAGGGCTAAAATCATTTTTGGCAAGCAATAAACAACATCAAAAA
Organism: Myxococcota bacterium; assembly: GCA_018821305.1. Classification (GTDB taxonomy): domain Bacteria; phylum Myxococcota_A; class Polyangia; order HGW-17; family HGW-17; genus JAHJMN01. The sequence goes on along the minus strand of JAHJMN010000176.1, from coordinate 1,521 downwards.
AGGACGTCAGATAATTGGGGGTAACGGGCAGAGAATACAGAATTATTCTTTGGGGATGGACATCAGTCCTCTGGCCATGAGGTAGTCTTTTTTAGTGTCGATATCGATTACCAATTCGTCATGAACCCAGGGACGGATATTCCAGCCGAACTGCTCATACATTTTCCCCGTACGATTTTGGTGCTTCATATAATTGAGGAAGTAGGCGCTTTTAAACAAAATGGTGTGTCCATCATGGATCATGAACTGTTTAAGATCCTGTCTTCGAAAAGCCTTTTCAGTCCAGGATTCCGGTAACAAACCTGAGTCCTGAAAATCCGTCATCCATGCAGGGTTAAATTTTTCCACATTTTGAAAAGTCAAAACCGCATCCACATCAGGATTATTTAAAAGAAATTCAATAGGTTCATGAAACAGATTATCATATCTCAGTGGGATATTTCCGTAAAGCATGCTTATGAAGTCAGCATCCAGGTCATTTCGAACGGCATCGTAAACAACGTCCTCAACTCGTACGGCATCAGCTGCCAATGCTGGATCGCGCTGGTGATAATGGGCACCGTAGTGATCGCAAAGATTACTGAGTCCTTCAATATCCGTGGATACTATGGTTTTTACTCTGATATTCTCATTACTGAGCGATGTGCTCCAGCCGATAACATGCTCAAGGAGGCTTTTCCCTTCAATGGGAAGCATACATTTGGAGGGAAGTCCCTTGCTGCCCTTACGCGCAATAACAACGGAATTTACTGTAATCATTATAAGTATCTCCTTAGATGTATCAATAGTCGACCATTTTTCAAAAAAATTAAGTTTTACTGTTACTTTGACTGTAGAAAGTTAAAAGCAATTCACGTTGTTTTTTTATTTGTTTTTTTTTAGAAAAAAATTAAATTTATATAAACGAGAAAATGCCAATGGGCAGAAAGGAATAAAAATGGATTGGTTTTTTTTAGCAATGAATAAGTATGCAGTTTTTGAAGGCAGGTCTCAAAGAGCGGAGTACTGGTACTTTACCCTGTTTACAGTACTAATCGGTATCGTAGGAGGGTTCATAGATGCAGCGATTGGAATGCCAATCATGGCCATCATCCTTGGCCTTGTCTTTTTTGTGCCAGGTCCTGGCTGTTTTTGTACGGCGTATGCACGATGTTGGGAAAAGCGGTTGGTGGTTCTTTATCGGACTTATTCCTATTATTGGGGCCATATGGCTGCTTATTCTGGTTTGTACAGACAGTGAAAAAGGCGAAAATCAATATGGCAAAAATCCCAAACAAAAAGAAAAAAAACCTGTTGATGAATATAAGCCCATCGATTATCCCGACTCCAATTGACAACCGAAAGTTGTAATCATTTATATTCAGTAAATCATTACTTTACAAAGAATTGCATACTCATGATCATCACGAATAAACGCTGGCTTTTTAGTCAAGGGTGATGGGCCGGCAAGGCCCAGAACCCGCTCGTCATGAAATGACACTATCTTGGAGTAGCCAGGGGTGAGGGATGCAACGCATCTGA
>JAHJMN010000175.1 GCA_018821305.1 Myxococcota bacterium | reverse complement strand
TCCTGTAATACGATCTTTTCAAGTTTACACCAAATTTGGACACAGGACATTAAGAATGAAGACCTTGAAATTATTGTAGTGTTCTGAATAGCATGTTTTCGTAAACATGCTCAATTTTGATAAAAATTGAATTTCAGGACAGTAACCGCAAGGTGTTGAAAATATTACTAGTGGCCTGTTAGAAATTTTAATAAATTTCTTCGCGAAGCGAATTTCAGGACACGAACTACTTACACTGTCTACAAACCGTTTTCAGAATACTGCTTCAAAAAAGAGCATGAAATTCCGCCCGGCGTTATAAAGACCACTTCCGTGATATTTGTATTTTTTATTCAAAACATTTTCGAGACTCAGACCCACACGCAAATTACTGATGGCGCCGGAAACATTTCTAAAACCCATCATTGCTCTGGCATTCAGCGTATACCACGAAGGCGTTCCCCCATCGGGAATGCGCACATCAGACTCATCTTCCGGTGACAGTCGATCCTGTTTTGAAGCATAACGCCCGAAAACTTCTACAAAACCGCGTCTGTCTGCATCAAGTTTATAATTCCACCCAAGACCCATGTGTGCAAAAAGCGGGGGAATGCGAGTCATTGGAGTAGTATTTCCGTCACCGTCCGCCTGTTCACCCCGAACCCAGTTGATGTGAGCGTTCAACTCAAAACCCAAACCCGGAAGAAAACGGGCGCTGGCACTGGTTCCGAAAAGTTTTCCCCAGGTTCCATTGTAACTTTCCATTACTGCATCACCGCCGATTTCAGTCTGGCCCTCCCAGATACCAGGCCTTCGTCCGATAACATCGGTAATTTTTGAATACCAGCCGGAAATTGAAAATTGAAGTTTCCTGAAGTTTCCTTTTACAAGAAGCTCTAAATTATTGCTGTATTCAGGTTTAAGTGCCGTACCGGGAATTTCGAAGTTCTTACCGGCATCCCCGAGAAAAACCGCTTCCTGAAGATTAGGCGCCCTCATCCCCTGGCTGAAAACTGCACTTACGTTGATTTTGCGATGATGAATATACTGGAGTGAAGCAAAGTAAGTCATACCACTAGTGGAAAAATCCACCGCAGGCAGGGTTTCTCGACTTGGAGCGTGGGCGCTTACGGAACTGAATCTTGCACCGGCACTGACTTCAAGGCGTGAACCATTTAACTTCCTGAGTAAATCAAACTCAGACAACAAAAAACCCCCACCCTGACTGTACGTGGAACTATCTGGATAAACGCCAACGGTCGAAGATGTCCATATTCCATCTGTCTCAAAATCAACGGTTTTGCGATCGGCATTAACTGTATCGCGATAAAATAAACCACCGTAGCGCACTCGCAGTTTTTTTGAAAAAAGTGAAGTATTAAGCTTCAGATCTACGCCGAAAGTACTTACATCCGTTTCGTCAACTGTGGAATTGCGGATTGCGATGTCATCATCCGCAAGATTGTTGTCCCGTTTTCGTTCAAAAAACTTCTGGTATGTAAAAATACCGTCAAGGGTTGTGTTAAGTGGTTTAAACGGCACGTAAACCGCTGCCCAGGCCATCTGATAAGTGTTGTCATACCATGTGACCTGATGCTTGCTTTCAAGTTTATCCGTACGCCCTGCATCGTCCATATTACTGTATAAGTAACTGACTTTTATATAAGTTCCTGCGAAAAGACCGCTGTTTATAGTGTAAAGCCCCGAAAGCAGGGCATTTTGCTGCCTGTAAGATGTATAGATCTGTTCCCCGATATCACCGCCACCCCGAAGATTTTCGAAATTCCGGAAGGAAAAAGCCCCGAGAATGCCGACGCCATTTTGTCCTGCAATGAAGTTTCCATTCAGCATCTGGCCATTATCGGTACTCTGAAACCGCGATGACAAAGTTCCCTGATATGTAAATCCTTTTGTTTCGTTAATCAGGGAAAAACCGATGGGAATTGAGTGAACGACACCGCCCATGGCATCTGAACCGTAAAGTACACTCCCGGCGCCTTTCAGCACTTCAAGATTGTGAAGGGAAGATTGATCGAAAAGATTGAGGTACTGAAGTGGCCCTGTCCTGAACACGCTGTTATTTATGCGGACGCCATCATACATTATAAGGATACGGGGTCCGATCATTCCACGGATTATGGGAGCGCCACCCCCGTGGTTCGTTTTTTGAAGGAAAACCCCCGGAAGTTCCAGAAGAGCTTCGGGAACCGTCCTCGGATTGAGCTCTGAAAGTTTTTTTTGAGAGAGTATGCTGATATTCCGATTTGATTCAAAAGGTTTTTCTTTTTGACGCCGGGCAGTAACAACGATCTCTTCATCATTTTTGCTATTTGGTTTTGTCACATCGGATTTTTTCTCAGTTTTCCCCGATGTCTGAGTTGATGAAACTTCAGTTCCCGGTTTTGCAGGAGGAACTGTTTGAGCGGAGGACAAATTAAATATAACAAAAAAAGCCAGAATATTCATTACTTCTCCCTCGAAGATACCCCTGAATTTATCATTTATTAAAATTGAGGCAATCGGATAAAGTACCGACACCTCAGTCATAAAATGCGAAATTGTTGCACAGGCAGAAAAAATGGGGAAAATGATCTCCTACGGGGGTTTTCTCCGGAGGAGGTTTATTATGAAAGTCTGCGTACTTATGGGCGGTATGAGCTCCGAATATGATATCAGTGTAAAAAGCGGCACAAATGTAGCGAGTGGACTTGCGGAGATGGAACACGAAGTCTGCATCGCCCTTGTAAGTCGTGCTGGAAAGTGGCGATTTTCCGATGAGTACCTCCATACTGCTTCCAGTGTACGAAACTTCATATCCTCCGATGACGGGGTTTTCGGCCATGGGGAGGACGCCGCTGCTCAATGGCGCAAAATGGATGTGGAAGTTGTTTTTCCCGCTCTGCACGGGCCCTGGGGTGAAGATGGACGGATTCAGGGATTCCTTGATATATGCGGATTTCCATGGGTTGGTTCCTCAGTTTCCGGCAGTGCCGTCTCAAATGATAAACTCCTCACAAAATACGTCCTGCGGGCAAACGCACTTCCCACGGCGGATTACACAGTACTTCGCACGGGATATGATCGTAAATATGAAGATATCATTGAAGTGCCATGTGTTTTAAAAAGTCCATGTCAGGGTTCCAGTTTTGGTCTTGCTGTCGTCAAAACACGTGAGGATCTCAAAGTGAAACTCGCGGAAATCATGGAACTGGAAGGCATCGTTTTGATTGAAAAATTCGTCCGAGGTCGTGAAATAACCTGCGGAGTCCTGCGCAAATCCGATGGTTCACTTCAGGCACTTCCCCCAACGGAAATTGTCCCTAAAGTGTCCGACTACTTCGATTTCAAAGCCAAGTACGAAACCGGGGGAAGCGATGAAATAACTCCCGCACGTATCACTCCGGAACAAACTCTTACAATTCAAAATTATGCGGTTAAAGTTCATGAAATCCTTGGCATGGGGACACTGAGCCGCACAGATTTTATTCTGACCTCAGACGATGAGTATTTCATTTTAGAATCAAACGCTCTGCCCGGCTTTACTCAGACGAGTCTGTATCCTCAAGCTGCCGCTGTTGCCGGGTGGTCCTTCAACGAAATAGTCGATTTACTGGTTAAAAACGCAGCCCGCCCCCTTAATGGATAATCCTGCATTTCCGGGAATTTATTTCTCTGTCTTTTTGTTTCAATTAAAGTAATTCGCATTATAAACAACATGGAGGTCTATATGAAGTCTTTTTATAACATCGCTTTCCTCATTTCTGTCATGCTCGTTGTGAGTTGTGAAAACAATGTTTCTGAAACAAATGAGTGTGGTTGGGATGAAATATTCCATAATTCAACCACAAATTCCTGCGGCACCGGTAAACGCTGCAGTCCTCAGGCAAGTGGCAGCGTGGATCAACCGGAAACAATCAGTTGGAATACGACCTGCGTTGACGATTCAGAATTTGGCACTGTGGGTTTTTATGAATCATGTGGACCTCAAGCAGGAAATTGTTCTTTCGGCAGTTTGTGCTCTGCCTCAGATGGTACATATCCCGGAACCTGCTTGCCTTACTGCAGTGATGATTATGAATGTCCTGACAACGGTATCTGCGGACAAGTATGGGTAGGCACAAATGAATTTAGAACATGTTTGCCAGTTGATGACTGTGACCCTGTCTTGAACACCGGATGCGAAGGTGATTCGGACTGTTATCTGTTTCAGTCAAGTACTGGAAAGTCACTGTGCATTGAAGGGGAACAAGCTGGAACTCTGGACGTTGGAGAACCATGCAATGGATTCAATGAATGCCTGCCAGCTTTGACATGCTATTCAGAGCAAACAACTCCCCCTTTCGTAGGTACATGCATGTCATTATGCGATCTTCAGTCTCCGGACTGCAATGTGGGTGAAACCTGTCAGGATCTCGGTGGAGGAGTAGGGATCTGTACTTTATCTGAATAGCAAATTAATGTCCTGAAATACGATATTTCCAAGTTAACGACGAAAATTGAATTTCAGGTACGCAATTGGGCGAAGCTAAATGCATTAGACCGCTTGCGGAGTAATACGAAAGTAAGTTAATTTCAAAGAAAACCTTCAGGAAAAAGACCCTGATTGTACTGTTCCTGCTACTGATTTCCTGTTGCCTGATTTTTTACAGGTAATCAAGAAGTCAGGAAAACAGGAACAGGATCAGGTCATAAACATTTAACATCAAATTAAAATTACAAAAATGGAATAAAATATTCAAATATTAGATTTCGATCCTTTTACTCCGCAAGCGGTTTAGAAGACACGAACGAGCAATCCGAAAAAGGGGAAATCCTGTGTTGACACTAATCCACGGGGGATTTAGGATTGCCCGTGCCCTGTAGTTAGTTTCGCGAAGGATTTTCAGAAAAATCCTTACAGGACATGAACTTATTAAAACACCTTCTTTTTAATGTCCTGAGTAAATAATTCTGAAAACTTGAAAGTCAGGTATTTCAGGACATTAACTGGATGGCGCCCGGAGGTTGTCATGAAACTGCCCTATGCCGAACCCTATAAAATCAAATCCGTTGAACCCATCAGGAAAACAACAAGATCTGAGCGGGAACAACTCATTGAGGAGGCATCATTCAACCTCTTCAACCTGAGGGCGGAAAAAGTATTCATTGATTTGCTTACGGACAGCGGCACGGGAGCCATGAGTCAGCACCAATGGGCAGAAATAATGCTTGGTGACGAAAGTTATGCCGGAGCCACAAGTTATTTCAAACTTAAAAACTCCGTAGAAACCATTTTAGACATGCCTTACTTCCTCCCTACTCACCAGGGTCGTGCGGCGGAAAACGTGCTTTTCGAAACCCTCATGGGGCATAACGGTGACGGAAAAATCGTCCCTGGAAACTCTCACTTTGATACAACCAAGGGTCACATCGAATGGCGTGGGGCAAAAGCTGTAGACTGCACCATTGATGAAGCCTTTGATACGACAGTCGATCACCCGTTCAAGGGCAATATCGACCTTGCAAAGCTCGCAGATGTTTTTGAAAAAACCCCGCGAGAGCAGATTCCCATTGTTATTCTAACTATTACCTGCAATTCCTCCGGTGGACAGCCCGTAAGTATGGAAAACATCAAGGCCGTCAGCAAACTCTGCAAGGATGCAGGTGTAACGCTGTTTTTCGATGCCGCCCGGTTTGCCGAAAATGCCTATTTCATAAAGATTCGCGAAAAAGGCTACGAAAACAAAACCATAAAAGAAATCGTTTTGGAGATGTTCAGTTATGTTGATGGATGCACCATGAGTGCCAAAAAAGATGGCATCGTCAACATGGGGGGGCTTTTAGCATTTCGAAATGAAGAACTCTTCCGAAAAGCCTGCACTTTCAACATCATGTTCGAAGGTTATCTCACTTACGGTGGCCTTGCGGGGCGTGATCTCGGAGCCCTTTCCGTGGGACTTTGCGAATCAACTGAATTTGATTACCTCGAGGCTCGCTGCGGACAGGTAGCTTACCTCGGAGCAAAATGCCGTGAGTATGGCATTCCGGTTCAGGAACCTTTTGGCGGACATGCAATCTTTGTGGACGCTTTGAAAGTCTTCCCGCATATTCCAAGAGAGCAATATCCGGCTCAACTTCTGGGCGTCGAACTTTACATCGAAGCTGGAGTTCGAGGCGTTGAAATCGGCACTTTACTCGCTGACCGCGATCCCGTCACCCGGCAGGATCGCTTCCCGAAACTTGAACTTCTGCGTCTTGCAATTCCACGCCGGGTTTACACAAATTCCCACATGGATTACATCGCTGCAGGCCTTGCAAACGTTCTTGAGCGCGCATCATCAATTAAATCAGGCTTTGCCGTGACGTGGGAAGCCCCCATAATGCGCCACTTCACTGTAAAACTCCGCCGCATCTGATCCATGTCCGTTACTCAGGCCATAATTTCCGTCAACCTTCCCATTCTAATCGGTTATCTCAGCCGCACATCGGGTCTTTTGGCGGAAACAGATACCGCTGCCCTTCGCCGTTTCGTCATTCAGGTAACGGTGCCATTTATAATATTTTCAAACCTTTATAAGTCGGATATATCAAATGTAAGTCAACTTCTGCCCAGTGCTGCTTCCCTTTTTATACTCTCATCACTGTTTATTGTGTTTGCCCTTTTTGTCAGTGCCCGTCGTTTCAATCCCATAGATCGCAGCGGCTATGTCATCGCCACCATGTTCGGCAACTACGGCTACCTCGGATGGGGAGTCATGCACAGTTTTTACGGGGAAACGGGGTTTTCCCGGGGGGTTTTCTTCACGGTACTCTCCTGGCCCATTTTCCTCTTCCTTGGTTTTAAAACCATTCATTTCCTTGAAAAAGACTCCGGCGAAACTGATTCACAGGCCATCTCCTTTGGCAAAATACTCCTGAAAAACGCAGCGCTGCCCGTTTCATCCGTAGTTTTAGCCCTGTCACTCAATTATTTCAAAGTACCCCTCCATACGGTAATTGCCCAAACGATAGACCGCTTTGCCGCCATAACCATTCCACTGATCCTCTTTACAATCGGCATGGCATTTCATTTCCGCATTTCCCGGGAAAAACTCCCCGTTATTCTCATCGGATCCGTTTCCCGCATCATTCCTGGCTTCATTTTCGGACTTGTTACTGTCTTTTCCGTTGCCCTGATCTTACCCATGGACATTCATACTAAAAAGATGGTTCTGCTTCAATCCGTCATGCCAACAGCTACGGTAGCCGCCTTCTTTGCGGAATTCTCCAGTGCTGAGGATGAAACCGTAGCGGCCATCCTCACATTTTCAACCCTCGGCGCCCTGATAACCCTGCCGGCCTTCTACATCCTCATCGAACACGTAATCACCCCATTTCTTTAGACCGCTTGCGGAGTAATACGATTGTTAGTCATTTTAAAGAAATGCTTCAGGAATGAGCCCCTCTAAAGCATTCAACTGCGCGAAATTGCCTACCCTGATATCCTGTTCCTGCTACTGATTTCCTGTGTTCCTGATTTCTTTAACAGGTAATCAGCAAGTCAGGCAAACAGGATCCCGGTTCAGGTCATAAACATTCAACATCAAAGCATAATTACAAATGGCAGGATGAAAACAAGTACTTTTCCCATTTTCGATCCTTTTACTCATGAAGCGGTCTAGCGAAGCACACAACTGGTGTAGCGTTCTTTTGCACAACAAAAAACGCGGGCCAGAAAATCACAATTCTACTACAAACAATAAATCTCTTAATTGTAAAATGGCTTTTTTCCGCTAAAATACTGCATCGGCCCTTTTTCCCGGAGATTATCATGAAAAAAACTGTTTTACTTGTGTCTCTCATGTCATTCCTCTATGCATGTGACGATAATGGCGGCGAAACCGGTACGAAAACCTGTCGAATCACTCAGGATCACTCCACGTGCATCACCTACACCTTGAAAAATGGTAAAGTAACCGAGCGGATTCAGGACAACGGCTGCATCGGCAACGAGGATCAGTGTACCTACTATGATTACAATGGTTCGGTCATGGCCGCCCGCAGCGAAGATCCCTCCTGCACCGGCTCCCCGTCGGACACTTACACCTATGCATGGACTGATGACCGACTTTACTCCGTACACACAAACGGAGCCTACGGGGTCTGCTATGAAAGCGGCCTTGATGAACAGTACCGCCCGATCATCAAAGCAACTTATTGTAACGGTGACGAGTACATGGAGTTTGTGGAATTCACCTACGACGATGAGGGCCGCCAGATCGAATACAGTTTCATTGCCGGTTGTATTTTTACAACAAACGACTGGATCACAACATATGATGATGGCGGGAAAATCACAAACCTTGCAAACTGCTGGTATGACACGGATCCCGAAACTGAATCCACAATCTACACCTGTTCTCACCGCATTTTTGAGTATAATTCCAAAGGTCAGGTAGTTTCCAGCCGCATTTTCTCTGAACTCAGAGACGTTGAAGCAGATTGCACAGACTATGTTTACAATTCTTCAGGGCAACTTGTTTCCGACACCATCGACACAAACTGCGACGGAACCCATGACGAAACTACAGAACCCTGGAACAACTACTCCTGGTCTTCCGGGAACGTTTCAAAGATCATCTCCAATACAGATAAATTTGGCAACATTATTGGAGAAAACACTAAAATAGAATCCGAAGGCACCTGTTACGGAAAAGATATAATTCAAACCTACCTCGCCACCCTGATGACTTATCCCACTTTAAACGACCGAATGTATTAGACCACTTGCGGAATAAAGCGATCGAAATCCAAAAAGTGAATATTTGTTTCAAGTTTTTGTAATTTTACATTGATATTGGATGTTTATGACCTGAGCCTGTTTGCCTGACTTCCTGAGTCCCTGTTAAAATTTCAGGGAAACAGGTAATCAGTAGCAGGAACAGGAAAACAGGGGGCTCATTCCTGAAGCATTTCTTTAAAACGAGTCACAATCGTATTACTCCGCAAGTGGTCTAAAGTGATTTTTCTATTGACATCGTGTCAGAACTACACTACCTATTAGTGTAGAAGTTACACTAACGGAGGATAGCACGTAACATGCAGTATATATACGATTTTGAAATGATGTCCGTGACCGTTGACTGTGTTGTATTCGGACTTGATTCCGAAGATCTCAAAGTGCTTCTCATCCAGCGGGACCCGGAACCTTTTGCAGGCATGTGGGCCCTGCCCGGTGGTTTCATACGGGGAGACGAAACCCTTGAGCAAGCCGCAAGACGCGAACTTTCCGAAGAAACTTCCCTCCGGGGCATCTTCCTCGAGCAACTTTACACCTTCGGTGAAATAAACCGTGATCCCCGGGGTCGGGTTATTTCCGTTGCCTACTATGCCCTTGTCAATATCGACGATCACAAAGTCAAATCCGCCACAGACGCGAGAAATGCCGCGTGGTTTTCCGTAGTTGACACACCCTCCCTCGCCTTTGATCATGAGAAAATACTGGCCACAGCCCTTGAGCGACTCAAGGGAAAGGTCAGGTACCAGCCCATCGGATTTGAACTTCTGCCACCAATGTTTACTCTCAGTCGCCTTCAGAAACTCTATGAAACCATCCTTGAAACGGCTCTGGACAAGCGCAACTTCCGTCGCAAGATTCTCGCAATGAATCTCCTCGAGGAAACGGATCAGGTCGAACAGGATGTCGCTCACCGGGCCGCGAGGCTTTATCGCTTCAACCGCAGAAGATACTCCTCCCTTCTTAAAAAGGGATTCACATTTGAGGTGTAAAATGGACAAAATCTGGAATCACATCGTGCACGAAACAAAGGCCTTCATGGACAACGCTGGGTTTTCAAAGGTTGTGCTCGGCTTAAGCGGTGGCATCGACAGCGCTCTGACCGCCTGCATCGCCTGTAAAGCCCTCGGCTCTGAAAACGTTCTGGCCATTTTGATGCCTTCACCTTACTCCAGTGCCGGGAGTATTACGGATTCCGTCGAACTCGCCCGTAACTGGGGATTTGAGACTCTTGAAATCCCCATAACTTCTCTCATGCGAGAGTTTGACGCATCTCTCGAAGGGCTTTTCGCAGGAACCAAAGTCGGCATTGCCGAAGAAAACATTCAGGCCCGCATCCGTGCGGTGCTCCTCATGGCCGTTGCAAACAAACAGGACCGACTCCTGCTCAACACTTGCAACAAATCCGAAGACTACACCGGTTACGCTACCCTTTATGGTGACAGTTGCGGCGCCATCGGGCCCATTGGAGGTCTTTACAAAACCGAAGTGTACGCCCTTGCCCGCTGGATTAACTCAAACCCGGACTTGCCTGATATCCCCGACGCTATCATTAATAAACCACCGTCAGCTGAACTGCGCGAAGGTCAACTCGATACAGACAGTCTGCCTCCCTATGACATCCTTGATGCCATTTTGATCGAACTCATTGAAAAGAATGCAGACCCTGCGCACATGGAAACCCGCTTTAACCCCTCAGTTGTGCAGAAAATTGTACGTCTCATGAAAAATTCAGAGTTCAAACGACGGCAATCACCACCGGTAATTGAGATCGAAAGGAGTTTCCAATGATTACGGGCCTTACGGATAATGATCTTTATAAATTCACCATGCAGCAGGCCGTATTTCGTCTCTACCCTGAAGCCTGGGCAAAATACGCGTTTATTAACCGGGGAAAAACTGCCTTTCCCCATGGGTTTGCCGATGCTCTTACTGAAGAAGTCCGCTCCCTTGCCGGGTTTGAACTAACTTCAGATGAGTACACATTCCTCAAAAACCGCTGCTACTACCTGAGTCCCGTCTACCTTGATTTTCTTTCTCACTATCGGTTCAATCCCGATGAAGTCAGCATTTCGCAGCAAGGCGAAAACCTTGAAATTCACATTGAAGGGCCGTGGTACCGCACGATACTGTGGGAAGTTCCCCTCATGGCCCTCATCAGCGAGCTCTATTTCACAAAAACCGGCACCGCTGCCCTGAGCCGTGAAGTAAGAAAGCAGAAAAACATTGATAAAACGCGCCGTTTCATTGAAGGGTCCGTTTCCTTTGCGGATTTCGGTACCCGTCGCCGCTTCTCTTCAGATAATCATCGGGAAGTCATCGAAGACATTCTGTCCGTTCCCCAAAGCACGATGACTGGCACAAGTAACGTGTTTTTAGCCATGAAATACGCCCTTCGTCCCATCGGAACCCATGCCCACGAATGGTTCATGTTCCATGCCGCCTTAAACGGATACCGCCTTGCAAACAAAACCTCCACAGACGCCTGGACCGAAGTGTACAAAGGGAACCTCGGAATCGCCCTCACGGACACATTTACAACGGACAACTTCCTTATCTCCTTTGATTCCGTCAAAGCACGGCTGTTCGACGGGGTGCGCCACGATTCAGGCAATCCGTTTGAATTTGCGGAGAAAATGATAGCCCACTACATCAAACTGCACATTGATCCGACTACAAAAACGATTGTATTCTCCGACGGACTCGACCCTGATAAAGTCCTGGAACTTCAGCGTTATTGCAATGGCCGAATCCGTTGTTCCTTCGGTATCGGCACGAACCTGACCAACGATGTCGGCGTAAAACCTCTCAATATGGTTATTAAAATGTCCCATGCTCGTTTTGATGAGGATTCCCCCTGGATCGGTACCGTAAAGCTATCCGATGTGCAGGGAAAACACACAGGGTCTGATGAAGAAATCGACTTATGCCTTCGCACCCTGAAAAGAGGGATATCATGAAAAAAGCACTCATTATCGTTGATGTTCAAAACGATTTCTGCAACCGCGGAGCCCTTGCCGTTTCCGGGGCCGACAGCATCATAAGCGGTATAAACGAAGCAGCAAAAGAGTTTGAAATCGTCGTCACAACACAGGACTGGCACCCGCTAAATCACGGTTCTTTTGCGGTAAATAATCCCGGCATGAATCCTTTTGAAATGGGAAAACTTTCGGGGCGCGACCAGATAATGTGGCCCGTTCACTGCGTTATTGGATCACCGGGAGCGGATTTTCATCCGGATTTAGACGTAAATGCCGTGAATTTCCGCAAGGGAAGCGACGTTGCAGCGGATTCTTACAGCGGATTTAAGGATGACGACGGTAAAAGCACCGGCCTGGGAGAATTCCTGCGGGAAAAAAACGTATGCGAAGTCTTCGTCTGCGGCCTCGCCCTGGATTTCTGTGTAAAATTCACAGCCCTTGACGCAAAACTTCAGGGCTTTAACACAAGCGTACTTTTAAACCTCACCGCCAGCGTCTACCCTGATAACACCCCCGAAGTAATAAAAAACCTCGAGTCAAATGGCATTACAGTAGTGTGAGATGCCCTTTTCCCGGGGCTCACGCTATTTCAGGGAGTCAGGATCACATTTTAAATCATAATTCTGTTTTCCAAGGTTTTGTTTTTGTTTTGCAAGTGAAAGCAGAAATGGATACTTCGTTTCAGGAGATCACTTTAATCCAGAATTGTTTCACTCGGAATTGTTTCCTTCGGAATTGTTTCCCTTGGAATTGATGGCTTTTTAGAATCGCTGTTTAAGATAGCTGTACATATTCCAGTATGAGCAAAACCCCTAACTGGTTGGCCACTATGGCAAGTTACAACGTAGGTGGCTTTTTGCCCGCATCCAACAATGCCGAATGCTTCTCCTCCAAGATGATGAACAGTCAATTTTTCTCTTGAGCAATTAAAATCGAATTGCGCTCTTTGTAAAACAACGGTCTTCAAAGGAACCCCTTTGGGTCCACAACCAGAAAGAACAATGACGGAAAGGGAAAGTGTTGCAATAACAGTTGAAAATAATCTCATAATAATTTGTCCTCCCGTTTTTTTTTTAAACTGGAGCCCCCTTAAAGTCAATATTATAGTATTAAACCCAAAATCTTTCCTGCCACTGAT
>JAHJMN010000017.1 GCA_018821305.1 Myxococcota bacterium | reverse complement strand
TTCGTGTCCTGTAATTCGCTTCGCGAAGGATTTTATTAAAAATCCTAACAGGCCACTATAATAAATTCAACACCTTGCGGTTACTGTCCTGAGCAAAAATCGGGCGAAAAATTTGATTTTCGGTATTTCAGGACAGTAACTAAACAGTCCTCCATTTGAGACTTTAGAAGTACCAAATTAGAGAAACATATTCAAAAACAATAGTAACATACTTGAAAATTATCAAACACCATAGGGTTTTTGATACAGAGATTCTATATTAATCAAAATTTGAAGAATTACCATTGTTTTGAACTGTGACGAAATCCGATAACAAAAAGCGTTTTATCCAGAGCTTTTCCGTTGTACTATGCGATGTGAATTAACGTAAAGGGAGTTAGCATGTCCACTGATAATAATGAAACAAATGAACATCTTCGAAGAAGGCGAAAACCGGAGAATCCTGACGCGAGAAAAACACTGGTTGGGATGGCGATGGCAGATATCGAAGAATTAAGTGCTGAAATAATTGAACTCAATGAAAACGAAACTGAAATTCCTGCCATTGTTCAAGGTAAGACTCCTGCAGCAAGATTAGTTCCGGTAACAAAGCCTAGAAGAGAATCTGAACCGGCTTTTCTGCCCTACTCTCCTACAAACATTCTGTCCACAGGGCTTACAAGTAGTTATATTGAGGAATTATGTCTTAAACATCTTTTTCAAGGCGGTGGGTTGAGGGGCAATGATCTTGTTTCGCGCATAGGATTATCGCCAGTAATTATTGAAGAAGTGATGGAGAAACTCCGACGAAATAAAATGGTTGAGATCACTGGTTCTACTGGTGCAGGAATCGGTCGAAGCAATATGGTCTGGCACCTTACAAATCTCGGGCATGATTATATTTCAAGAATTCTTGATAGAGATATGTACATTGGTCCCGCTCCGGTACCTATCAAGTATTACCTTCAGGCAGTAAATGCTCAGACCATTCGCTCAAATGCATTGCGAAAAGATGACCTTGAACCGCATTTTACGGATCTTGTGCTTCGACCAAGTGTATTTGATGCTATTGGACCTGCTATGAACAGTGGCAAGGCTTTGTTTTTTTATGGCCCTCCTGGAAACGGAAAAACTGCAATCTGTGAAAGGATGACTGCTTGTTTTGGTGGTGATATTTTTATTCCTTTTTCGGTTTTAGTTGATGATTTCGTAATTAAAATTTTTGATGAGAATCTCCATCAGCCTGTATCACTTTCCTCGGATCCCAACGAACCTGTACTTGATCGGCGCTGGGTTAAGTGTCGCCGGCCAATGGTGGTAGTAGGTGGAGAGCTGGAAATGTCAGATATGGATCTGAATTACAGTGAGCAGGTTAAATACTATGAAGCTCCTATCCAGTTGAAAGCAAATAATGGCATGCTCCTGATTGATGATTTTGGGCGTCAGCGAATCAGCCCGAAAGAACTTCTTAACCGGTGGATTGTTCCCCTTGAATCAGAAGTTGACTATCTGGCAATGCACACAGGAAAGAAACTTGAAGTTCCTTTCGATGTTTTCGTTGTCTTTTCAACAAACTTGAATCCAAAGGATCTTGTGGATGACGCATTTTTAAGACGTGTCCGTTACAAACTTGAAGTAATTCGCCCCGACGAAGGTCTTTTCATGGAGATACTTCGAAAAGAATGTTTGAAACAACGAATCCCCTGGAGTCCTGATATGGTGGACTATCTAGTTGAATATCATTATAAAAGGGTTAAAAGGCCCTTTAACGCTTGTGAACCAAGGGATTTAATGTCTCAGGTCGTTGATTTAAGCAATTATCGAGGGCATGAACCTGTTCTTCAAAAAGAGATCATAGACAAAGTTGTGACAAATTACTTTATTAAATTCTGACAATGAAACTTCATCATATTGCTCTGAGAACTAAAAATTATACTGCAATTGCTTCTTTTTACAGAAATTTGTTCGGCTTATCTGAAATAAATCATCAATTTGGGTACAGTTACTGGTTGTCAAACGGAGATGTCATACTTATGATTGAACAGGATAACAACCTTCCTGATAGCCGAATTCCTTTCGATGTAATTATTTTTGGAATTGAAAAGGAAAATATAGAAAGTTTTCTTTTTCAAGCTGCAGGCATGGGAATATATCCATTTAAAAATACAAAATATTCATGGTACTTTCACGATCCTGATGGACGAACCTGTGGAATATCCTTTTATCCAGCAGACTTATAGTGGAACGAAAAAGTGAATATTTGCTTCAAGTTTTTGTAATTTCACATTGATATTAAATGTTTATGACCTGAATCTGGGGCTGTTTGCCTGAGTACCTGTTAAAAAAATCAGGCATTCAGGCAACAGGAACAGAAACAGGACAATCAGGGGTTTTCTCCTGAAGCATTTCATTAAATTAATTTACTATCGTTTTCCTCGAAAGCGGTCAATTCGGCAAATCATGTTGCAGGGGCTTTCATCGAAAAAAAATGACAAAATATATGTTTGCGTTTTTTCTTGTTTTTACTAAAATAATTAGATCTGAAAGCTGGATCCAGTCATGTCGGATATTTTGCTTGAGAAAAGCGTTGGAAATTATGTAATAAAAGAAAAAATTGGAAGTGGCGCCATGGGTAGCGTCTATATGGCAGTCCACTCCCTTATGGGCAAGAAAGTAGCAGTTAAAGTTCTTGCATCTCACCTCAGTGAATCCAAAGTCGTACGTGATCGCTTCCTCATGGAAGCAAAAGCAATTTCAGTTCTAGATCACCCAAATATTATTGAAATGTTTGATTTCGGGGTATTTGAAGATGGTCGGATGTACTATTTGATGGAGCTCCTGACAGGGTCCCCATTAAATGAAATCCTGTCAAAATCTGTATTGACACTTGATTTTATAACTCGGATAACTGAGCAGATTTGTGATGCTCTTGATTATGTACATCAGCAGGGAATTATCCACCGTGATTTAAAACCTGGAAATATATTTATTGCAAGAAAAGGGAACTCTGAAACCATTAAAATACTGGATTTCGGGGTGGCTAAACTCTTTGATTATTTGAAAGAAGACTCATCTCACAAAACTTCCGATGGCACTATCCTTGGCACACCAGCGTATATGAGCCCTGAACAGGCCATGGGCAAAAACAACGAGATTTCTCAATTAACTGATATTTATGCCATCGGTGTATTGCTCTACAAAATGTTTACAGGTCAGGTTCCTGTACCTGGTGGAAATATTGGCGAGGTTGTTAGCAACCACATATTATCAACCCCAATCCTTCCTCACATTCATAATCCATCTATCACTCCAGAAATTTCTGCTGTGATAATGCGCTCAATTGCCAAAATTCCTGCTGACAGGTTCCAGACGGCACTTGAGTTGTCCTCCGCTCTCCGGCAGGCCTGTTTTACTGCGCCAGTTGATTTCACAGTAAATTTTACTACTGTTTCCAAAGAAAAAAATTCCAGGAGTTTCTCTGGTCAGAATTCTTCCCCAGGTTTCAGTATCCCTCAAGATTATAATAAGCCTTCCTTTTTGAATTCCCTTTCCGATCAACCTCCTCCGCCTCCTGATTTTGACCCCGATGAAAACTGGGTCAATCCAGCTTTTTCCACTGAAAGCAAAACTGATCCTCCGGATATTTCTCAAGCATATCTTAGTGATCTATCTTTAAGCAAAAATCCAGAATCACCAAGTAGCATATCTCAACACTACAGCGCTCCAGGTACTGCTGTTCCTGCAGGACAGGAAACACCACAAAAAAATAAAAAAACTGGGCTTTTAGTTTCGGGAATAGTCGTAACATCTGCATTCTTAGCATTTGGAGCATGGTTCTTATTATTCCCAAAGAATATTGCCGTAGAAGTAGATGATTATACTCTTTATCATCCTGTTGAAGTTAAGCTTTCAGTTGCAAAAAAAATCCCTCCAATCGTCGAGAAAGCCGTTCCTTCTGATGTCGATTATGTAATCAAATCAAAACCTGATCATTCAAATCTTAAGATAAAAATAAACGATCAGACAATCTCCGGTAAAACCCCCTACACCTTGAAAACAAAATCAGGGACACGCTTTACCGTCGTAATTTCTATGCCAGGCTATGAAGACAATGTAAAATTTATCACAGTTAAGGATTCAGGAGAGTCTTTGATTGAATTGAATAAATTGAAAGAAGAGAACCCACAACCTAAAGTTGTGACCCCTGGTATGGTAACAAATCCCAAACCAATCATGAGGAAAAAGCCCAATGAAATGTCAATTGGCGACGACCTGCTATAATAAAGCATTTTTCGTATTCTTGTTTTCAGGCCTTCTTTTGTTGATCCCGTTTAAAGTCAACGCTGTAAAACCAGATTATCAGACTTTTGTAAAGATGGGAAAAGCTGAATACTTGAACAAAAATTATATCAAAGCAAATGAGTTTTTCCTTAAGGCACTTGAAATCAAGAAGGATCCTAAGCTGTATTTTAATATTGCACAGAGCCACAGACTTTCGGGGAAACTCCCTGAAGCTCTGCTTTTTTATGAATTATTTTTAAATAATATTGAAAAAATCGGCCTGCCAAAGGTAAAAATTAAAGCACTGAAAAAAGAAGTTACGGGCTTTATTTCAGAAATAAAAGATACTCTTGAAAAAGAAAAGAAAGAAAAAACTGAAAAAGAAAAACAACTTCTTCTGAAAAAACAGCAGGAAGAAAAAAAGAAAAAACTTGAAGAGAAAAAGGCTTTTGAACTTAAGAAAACTGAAGAAGAAAAAAAGAGTAGTATTACTTCTCGCTGGTGGTTCTGGACAGGCACTGGTTCAGTTGCTGCTTTTGCTGCACTTAGTGCAACCTTCGGTTTTATGGCCCTAAAAGCGAATGATAAGTGGGAGTCATCCTGGAACTCTTCTGACAAAGATAAAGTCCTTCTTTATCGAAATCTTACAGATATCTTTCTCGCTGGCTCAGTGATAGCTGGAATCGCAGTTGGGGCAGGTATTTACATTTTCAGTAGTAACAAAGAAGTAAAAGGCTCTGTTGAAAAAACGTCCTATTCTGTGGTACCAGTCTTTACACCCCAGGGCATGGCTGTCTCTTTTAATTTTAACTGGTAACCTGTAAAATTTTAGAAACGATCAAATTTTATAAAATCAACAAAGGATAGAACATTCAGGGAGTCAGAAATTATACTGCTTCATTAAATGGTTACGCTCTGATTCTGCCCCGGTTTTCCTGATTTCCTGAAATATTTAAGTCCTTTTAACTGCATTTAGTTGATATTGTTAATAAAAACAACATGCTATAATAAAAGCAAGAACATTCAGGAAGTCAGAAACAGGATCAGAATCAGGATAATCAGGGTCTTGTGCCTGAAGTGGCATCGCAAGTACTGAATTGAAAGCGGTCTT
>JAHJMN010000174.1 GCA_018821305.1 Myxococcota bacterium | reverse complement strand
TCCTGTAATACGATCTTTTCAAGTTTACGCCGATTTCAGGCACAGGACATTAAGAATGAAGACCTTGAAATTATTATAGTGTTCTGAATAGCATGTTTTCGTAAACATGCTCAATTTTGATAAAAATTGAATTTCAGGACATTAACTATTTAGTTCGTGTCATCTGCATTCTTCGGCGTCTCGTCATCTGGTAAAACTGGAAAAAAACCAGGAAAATAATAAACGCTCCAAACAAATAATAAACTGCAGATGGTGGTTTAGGATCAGTTTTTTTATCCTGTGAATATTCCCAGGGCCATTTTGTAAATGATATATCACCGTAAATATTAACAAATCCGGATTTCATGCTTACTTCCATCATATTGTATTTTTTAATAGCTTCAGGCATTTCCTTCCGGGAATAGATGTACTCCCTTGGATCATCATGTGTCAGGGAGATAACCATTGACTTATATTTTGAACCGGTGGCGGCGGCGAGCATGGGAATATCATTGGGACTGTTGCCCATACCGAATACGGGAGTTTTTGCTATTCGTTCCCGGATGCGTGCTGCTTTGCCCTTTCCATGGGAAACGGGTTTCCATAGCTTTTTTTCCCTGATGTATTTTATTTTTTCACCGGACATGTCTACGCGAAATCCCACCATGGACCCTAAAATCCAGTTTTCGGGAATCTTGAGATATGGTGACAATGCCGCTCGAACCATTTCCTGCTGAGCTGTGGTTACGACGCAGGTTTTAAAACCGTTTTCTTTGAGATATTCTAAAAGCTCAACTGTAGGGAGATACATGAGGTTCAGATATGTTTTTCCAGGTTTTCCTATGGGGATTTTTTCAAATGTTTCCCGGGAAAAGGCCCGAACATAGGTGAGATCTTCACCTTCAAAACTTTCCAGAAGCCATGTTTCCAGATTCTTTCTTAACCATTTGAAATCATTATTTTTAACGGCATTATAAAGAGGGTTTTTAAGAAGTTCAGGATCTTTCTCGATTTTCTGCAGCAGGTAACGTTTTGAAACAAAACCGTGGAAATAATCCGGACGCTCGGAGATCATTGTTCCGTCAAGATCGAAAATAGCTAAACGATCCTGAGGAGGAATAAAATCCGGAGATTTGGGTTGCGTGACGGCCCTTACCCATTTTATTATTTTGCTGCGATATGGCTCGTTCCAGTTTTTTAACTGGGCATATGAATTTAAGGGGGTGACTAATATTATAGAAAGAATCAGTAATCGCATAAAATGCCCTCAATCTGCATTCATGTCTGCAATGGGTATAAGCCGCCGGATGTGACCCACCAGAGTCATGGCAATCTGACGGGAAATATCTGGATATTCCTGTATGAGATCATCAAAAAGTCTCGGACTTATTTTAAGAACTTTCGTAAAAGTTGAGCCGGTAATAGAAGCGGAGCGTTTTCCCTTATCTAAAAGTGCGATCTCACCTAAAACCGTGCCACTTTCCAGGGTATTAACGGTTTTCCCACCGATTGTGACTACAACTTGTCCATCTAAGATAAAGTAAATGCCATCTCCTTCATCTCCTTCCCGGAAAAGAATACTGTCCTTTTCAAGGGAAATGATTTCAGATTGGCCAGCAATTTCAATGGTTATTTCCGTAGCAAGATTTGAAAAGAAAGTGGAAAAACGCAGTTGGGCAGCTAAAAGCTCAACACCATTACCTTCCAGTGTTTTACTGTAGATATCATAAATATATTGATCTTCTGTAATTGCAAGTAATGCATCAGGAGTTTTTTCTTTCAAATCGCCGGAGATAAAGTCCGGAGTTTCGAAAGCTTGCGCAAGCTTATCTTCAAGGCATAAAAGAGCGGTTCTCGTTTTGAAAACACTAACGTTTTCAAGTAATTCAAGTGCAGCGTTTTTCTCCCGTGAATCCGCAGAATGCAGGCTTTTTTCTATCTGAATGAGTTCCAGATACTTCTCCGGTTCCCGAATCCGAAGTATTGAAAAAATGGATTTTTCTGCAAACGATGCTTCCGTCCGGCACATGAGTGCAGCACTTTTTTCCTGTTTCAGAAGGTGTGATGCATAAAGTAAAATGAGCCACTTTTTCGAAAGATCTTCCAGTATCGAAGGAAAATCTTTAAGAATTACAGCACTTTCTTTGTATTTTTCCAGCTCGGATAATACTATTGAAATCTTCCAGATTCGGCCGGATTTGATAATTTTAATCAATCGCTGAAGATTGTCGGGGCAGGGATTTTGACATAGGGCCCGGACAATGTGTCTGAGCAGCCGCGGTTCATTTCCGAAGCGGTCCGCAAATTGTCCTTCGATTCCAGCGGTTCGAATAGCTGTAAAGGCGGTTTTACGGTAGTTTCCAGAAAGGGCAAAACCCAGAAGGTCGGGGTAGAGTTTTTCAATGTGCATTTCCCCTGCAGCCCGGATAACTGCATGAACAATTTCTGGATTATTTGAATAGAGAAGTTTCTCAAGGATGGAAACACTTAAATCATCCTTAACGGCCGCTGCGAGTAAAATAGCCAGAAGTCTGGAATCATCGGAACCTTCGGATAATTGACGGATTATCCCATGAAGTTTTTCTCGAGAAGGAAGGGTTCCCCCAATCTTTACAAGGAGATAACAGCCGGCACCAGCGCGGAATTCAGATTCATCAATAGAAATAAGTTCATCACCAAGTTTTTCCACCCAGTTTTCGGAGATTCTCCCCGCCAGTCGTGCAGATTCAATGATAACCCTTGTATCGTCCGATTCCATAAGGATTTTTCGAAAGAATGCTTCTTTTTCCGATGGCTTCAGAAAGAGTCCGAGTTCGATGGCTTTGAGTCGGGGAAGAATACCTATGCCTTTGTAATTCCGTGAGAAAAATGTATCAAGATCCGTCAGTTTAAGTTCCCGGTATTCCGCCAGAATTGATGCAGCAAAAGAAGCTTCCACAAAACTTGAGGAAACCACCTGATCTCGAAGATTCTGCAGGAAAACAGCATCCGGTGTTGCAGGCAGCTTTTCACTTGAATCAATATTGAGGGTTTTGCGTTTCAGGGCTTTCACCAGTTCACTGTTATAGGAGCGTCCTGCTAAAACCGCACAAACCATGAATAGAAGGCTGAAAATAGTAGCTATTACTGCAATTACAGGAATAGGAGCTGTTTTGAATGGGAGAAGAGCAAGGGATGTGAGGATGGTACCCACGGGGGCAATGATTGTCCTGAGAAAAATACTTATTGTTTCTTTTTCAACGCTGCCCAAAGGCGTAATAAGTTGATTTCTTGAATTAATATATAATGTTAGACGTAAAACGCCTCCCGCAACGGCGATAATCATGGCAACGGCAATGGATGGTGAAATAAGCAGAAGGGGAAAAGCAATTGTAAGGAAAAGAGGTGAAAAAACCGTCAGACGGGACACGCCCATATTGCGCATTAAAAATCCCATGAAAAAGGTCTGAAGGAAGAAAACCCCAAGATTCATGTAAAGTTGATAATTTCCGAAAAACGCTGCCATCTGATCCCGGCTGTAGGCAGCGGAAACGGCTTTTTTAAGGATGAAATCCGTACATAAAAAAACCGGAATACTGAGAAGGATAAAACCCGTGAGGTATAGAGCCAGTTTGTTGGAACTCAGAACACGGAAAGAAGACTTGATAAATCCGTCACCGGCAAGGCGTGATTGCCCCGCAGGTCTCGGGGTGCCACTTTTTGTTGTGAGTAAAGAACCTGCCCCAACAGTCAGGACCATGAGGGGAAGAATTGCATCTGCGGAGAAATTTGTTGCAATTAACTGCACTATTTTACCTGCGAGGGCACTGCCTAAGCTGTAACATGCTGCTATTACGGGAAAAATAACCTTTGCTCGTCGGGATGAAAAGGCTCTTACGGTGGAATGCCAGAAATTAATAGTGGCAAAAACTCCAAGTAACTTTATCCATATTGTGAAAATAAAAAGAGAAGTCTTTCCCGTGAGAATTGAAGGAAACAACATTCCTGCCAATGCACTTGAACCAAAAAAGAGCATTGTAATTACATCGGTTTTTGTTTCCCCAAGATTTTTCTGCATATATGAATAAGGAAATGAAAATCCAGCGGTAATAAGGGCTACGGCCAGATAGAGCCAGATGAGAGTTGAAGCGTTGAATACATTTAGAAATACAGCACTCTGGTAGGAATAAGTAGCAACTACCGTAAAAGCAATGAATAAAGATCTGAGCCCGAAAACAATCAGGGGCTTAATTTCTTCTTTTTCTATCCCACCAGAGGCCAGAAAGCGCCTGAACATAAACAACTACCAATTCCGGGAGCTTACCGGTATGTAAAAAACTGTTGCTTTGCGCACTAAATCCAAGCATAATTTACACGTTTGTACGAGGAAATGAAAGTACTATCAAACCAAATGTTCCGCTGCGGCAGTTGCTGCAGATGTGGGGAGGAAAATATGCTCAGATCAAAACTATTGTTTATTGCTGCCCTTTTCATGTCCGCTGTGTTTTTGACGGCATGTCCATCAACAACAGTTAAACAGCCTTTGACATTTCCGGCTGCAAAAATAAGTAAAACCAACACTGTCAACATCACCTATTTGACTTACAATACGGCCACAGGTGGTGGAAACACTCATCCTGCAAGGATTACCGTTGGACCGAACCCTGATGATGAACTCAATATTGGTATAAGCGGGAATTTAAGCGGCGGTCTTGGGGGAAGCTGGCAGGCCGCAGTGTGGATTGCCTCCATGCAGGCGGCTTTAAGTGTCGGTCGCGATCTTTCGGAATATTCCGTAAATGTTCGCGGGCAGGGCTATATTGACGGTCCCAGTGCCGGGGCACTTTTTACAGCAGGCATTATGGCCGCTATGACAGGGACTGCAGCTCGCAACGATGTTTCCATGACAGGAACCGTAAATCCCGATGGCAGCATTGGTCCCGTTGGCGGAATTCCTAATAAATTTGCTGCAGCTATTGCCGCAGGAAAGAAAATTCTCGGTTACCCCGTGGGTCAGCGTTTTTCTACGGATCTCAAGACAAACTTGCTCGTGGATCTTGAGCAACTTGCCCAGAGACATGGGGCTCAGGCTTTTGAAATGAGCTCAATTTACGATTCTTTCCGGATTCTCACGGGACATGAATTTCCCAAGCCCGAAGCACTTGATGCAAATCAGATGCAGCTCAATATTGATATGGTAAATCTTCTCCGGAAGAAAGCCGGGGCCTGGAACAATTACTATATCAGGTATTCCAATATGTTTACACAGCAGAAACTGACCCTTGCTCCGGGTTCTGCAAGAAAAATGGATGTGGCAAAACAGTATCTCGATAAAGCTGTAGATCTTGTCCGTGAAGGTTCTTTAGCCAGTGCTTATGATTTTGCTCAGCGGGGAGGCGGTCATTCCTTCACCAGTTATTGGCATGGAATGTTTTATAAAATTCTTGTTATTACGAAAGATCCCGCAGTTTTAGAGGCTGCTCTTGATAGAAGCCTTATTAAACCAATGGTGGACGATCTGGGAAAAGGTCTTAACTATCTTAAGAAAGCCCGACCGGTAACCATCGGCGATCTTATGGCGATTTTATCAGCTTACGAGCAGATGATCGGATCCTTTGGCTATATGTATGATGCCACGTCAAAAACAAAATATATCAAGAATCTTATTGCTACTTATAAAGTATCCGTTGCTCAGAAAAAAGATGTAAGTCGTCTCGCATCAGTTATGATTCAGCAGCTCCGTGGTTATACCGGCAGAGCAGGTCTCGCGCGACTTAAGTTCGAAAAAGCTATAGATTTCATGGAGTTTAAAACTCTTTCCCGGGCACCGGTGAAGGTAGACCACCGAAAACTTCGTAAACTTGCAAAATCCTTTGTGGGTACAGCTCAGGCAAACCTCAAATACATAAATGAAATCATACTTGCGCAGTATACCTCCCGTTATAACAAAACCATGGCGGATGTTCAGAGTGTATTCATGTCAATTGATAACAATTATCTTCAAGCATTTTACAGTCTGAAGATCCCGGAAGTTCTCTTTGTGAAAAGCTGGGGAGAAAATGATATCGCAACAAGTTATGCTCAGGTTGCCGGCGCCATGGGAAGTTATTTTGCCAGTTCGATGTTCCTCGTAAAGCAGTACAGCCTTGTAGTAAAGAAAAATGCCTACGGAGAAATTGAATCCGTTAAGATGCAAAAAGCCCTTGTAAACATGTTAAAACACGCGGAACTCAACGCCCGCATTCATGCAGCCAGAGCCCTCAAAGTTATCGGTGAAGTTCCTCCCAGTGCCAAGATATTCTACAACATTGGAAACACCATGAAAGACATGAATATCGCTCTTAAGATAAAAGCTCTGGAAATGTTCTGGAGAACCTCCATGGAATGCCAGGTAGCTATCTCCCTCCATCAGTAAAACCCCACACACTTCTATTCTGTTACTAAGGAACCTTAGTAATACAATTGTTACTCGTTTTAAAGAAATGCTTCAGGAATGAGCCCCTGTTTTCCCCTTGCATTTTTGCAAAGCAAAAATTGCCTCCCTGTTCCTGCTACTGATTTCCTGTTTCCCTGGAATTTTAAACAGGGACACAGGTAGTCAGGCAAACAGGAACAGGTTCAGGTCATAAACATTCAATATCAAAGCATAATTACAAATGGCAGGATAAACATTCACTTTTCCACTTTCGATCCTTTTATTCTGCAAACGGTCCAGGTCAGGGCGTAACCATTCAATATCAATGTAAAATTACAAAAGTGGAATAAAATATTCGCTTTTTGTAATCGTCATTGACTTAATCAGTGTTTTTGATCAGGCCTATTTCGCGCATTCGTTCAAAGAGGATGGTTTTATTGACGGGTTTGAGAATATAGGCATCGCATTCGCCCATAAATGCGTTAACGACGTCTTCTTCTCCATGGGAAGCGGTGGTCATGATGACTTTTGTTTTAAAAATGCCTTCGATGCCGTTTTCCTTTTCCATGTTGCGCACAAATGTAAGAACTTCATGGCCGCTGGCTTTGGGCATTTCAATGTCAAGGCAGATCAAATCATAGTGTTCATTTTTTTCAATGGATTCTTTAAAATACGCTATGGCATCTACCCCATTGGATGCGGCGTCCACGGTTCCTTTTTCAAGGAGAATTCGGCGGAGAAGTTCCCGGGATGTATTGTCATCTTCAACAACTAAGATTTTAAGTATTTTCGCTATTTTATTGCTCATAGTGGCACGCAGCCGGTTCAACCTTATTTCTTTCCGTATGTATGTTTTTTGCACGCACTGATTAGTTTGTCAACTGTATTCTGAAATAATCCGGTATTTGTTGTTATGAAGAAAAGAAAAAAATAAAGAATTAATTAAAAGAGACGATATTTTTTGCAAAAGGAAAGGAGACTTGAAATGCCTTTATTTGAATGGACAGACAAAATCGCCGTCGGAGTTACTGTTTTTGATAATCAGCACAAGCAACTTATTGCAATCATAAATGAATTGCATGATGCCATGAAGGAAAGGAGGGCAAAGGACGTTTTATCCGGTATATTTTTGAAACTGGAAAACTACACAAAAACCCATTTCCACCATGAGATTACAGTATTGAAATCCGCAGGGTATCCTGATTTATCTGAACATGAAAACCAACACCGGGTGCTTATCGAAAAACTTGCGGATCTCAGAGAGAAGTTTGATTCCGGTAGCCTTTTTGTCAGTACTGAAACCATGAACTTCCTGAAAGACTGGCTTGTAAACCACATAATGGGCCACGATAAAAAGTACTCAGGGTTTTTAAAAGACTAAAAACTCTAGACCGGTCTAAAATTCCCTTCCCTCAATTTAACTTAGACCGCTTGCGGAATAAAAGGATCGAAACGGGAAAATTGAATGTTTTCATCCTGCCATTTGTAATTATGCTTTTATGTTGAATGTTTATGACCTGATCCTGAACCTGTTTTCCTGACTACCTGAGTCCCTGTTAAAAAAATCCAGGTAAACAGGAAATCAGTAGCAGTAACAGGACAATCAGGGTCTTTCTCCTGAAGGCTTTCTTTAAATTAAGTAACAATCGTATTACTCAGGAAGCGGTTTAGTGTCTATCTGGAAATTCGAAAAAATAAAGGTTTAGAGCCAAGCCTTCAAAATTGAATTACAGGACACGAACTGTTTAAATTTTTATTGAAAAGATTTATAGTTCGTTAACCATAGGAGCCATGCCTGATTCGGATGACAAAATGAAACTTGAAAAGAATCTTACATTTATTGATGTTTTCAGTATTGCAACGGGAGCAATGATCAGTTCCGGTATATTTATTCTTCCGGGAATTGCTTTTGGAAAAGCCGGGCCGGCAGTTTTTTTATCTTATGCCTTAGCGGGTTTTATGGCTACTTTGGGGGCACTCAGTGTGATAGAGCTCAGCACCGCAATGCCAAAAGCCGGGGGCGTTTATTATTATGTAACGCGGTCAATGGGGAACTACAGTGGCACCGTGAGTGGGATCTTCAGTTGGTTTGCCATCAGTATGAAGGCTGCCTTTGCAATATTTGGTATGGCCGCAATGATGCAACTTCTCATCGGTGGAAATGCCGTAACCTGGGGCCTTGTAATGACTGCCCTTTTTGTTGGAATTAACATTCTCGGGGCAGGAGAAGCAGCAAAGATCGAGACACTGCTTGTTATGTTCATGCTGTTTATAATGTTTGCATACATTTTTATTGGCATGCCTAAAGTGCGCGTTGACAACTTTGCCCCAATGCTTCCCAATGGTTTTAACTCCCTTATTGTTACAAGCGGTTTTGTTTTTGTTTCTTACGGTGGGATTGTAGGTATTGCTTCCGTAGCAGAAGAGGTTAAAAATCCCACAAGAAACATTCCTCTGGGGCTGATTTCTGCTCTGGTTTGCGTAACCCTGATATATGCACTCATGCTTTTTGTAACTGTCGGGACTATGACTCCCGATAATCTGAGAACATCCGTTACTCCCTTAGCGGACAATGCCCGGGGTTTTATTGGAAAACCGGGATATATTGCAATTTCCATTGCCGCAGCTTTAGCTTTTATAACAACGGCAATTGCGGGAATAATGTCTGCCAGCAGGTTTCCCGTGGCCCTGAGTCGGGACGGACTCCTTCCAGAGGTTGTTTCAAGTATTAATGTAAAAACAAAAACACCAATTATATCAATCATTATAACCGGTGGTTTTATAGCAATGATGCTTTTGTTACCCATAGAAACTCTTGCAAAAAGCGCATCAATTGTAATTATGATGACAAATTTTCTTGCTGCAGGAGCTGTTCTGATTCTCCGGGAAAGTCGGATCCAGAACTATCGACCAACATTCAGTGCGCCCCTTTACCCCTGGCTTCAGATTTTTTCCCTGTTACTTTTCAGTGCTTTTATAGTGGATCTCGGTTTTAAAACCCTGCTGATAATTGCAGGAATTATGTTACTGTCAACGGCAGCCTGGTTTTTTTATGGCAGGAGACAAAAATCAAGTGATTTTGCGCTTTTGCACCTCATCGCCCGTATTTCCAATTCTTCATTTCATTCTCCCCACCTTGAAACGGAACTCAGACACATCATCCATGAGCGGGATGAGGTAAAACTTGATGAGTTTGACGACGTAATAAAAAACTGTATCGTATTGGATTTTAATGAAAAACTTGAATACACTGAGCTTTTTCATCAAGTTTCTATACCCCTTGGGGATAAAATGCAGATTGCACCGACGGTGGTCGAGAAACTGCTTTTCGAAAGGGAACAGGAGAGTTCAACAGCCATCACACCATTTGTGGCAATTCCTCATATTATTATTGAAGGATCCGATGAATTTCATGTTCTGCTTGCGAGATGTTGCCCCGGTGTACATTTCAATGATGAATCCACAGATGTTAAAGCGCTTTTTGTCATAGCAGGTTCAAAGGATCGGCGCCTCAGTCATTTAAGGGCATTGAGCGCCATTGCCCAGACCGCAAGCGGCGAGGAATTTGAGAAAACCTGGATGGCAGCCAGATCCACTTCACAACTTCGTGATCTTATTCTGCTATCTCCCCGGCGAAGACACCAGTCAACTTCCTGAGATTCAATTTTCCGGGAGGGCGGAATTTACACATTCGCGGGTGGCGTGGAATTCAATTTCCGGCCAGGCTTCGGATACTATTTTAAGGCGCCACTCGGAATCCGGGAGGAAGGCCAGATTTTCTTCTGAGTCCCAGGCAAGATACTGAGGGTATTTTCTTTCAAACTCTGCAAGTTTTTTTGCATCAGAGGATCTAATCCAGCGGGCAAGAGCGTAGGGGGCGTCCGTATAAACTGCATCTACGGCATATTCGGATTTCAGACGCGCCATGGTTACATCAAACTGCAAAACCCCAACAGCGCCAAGGATGTAGTCGTTATTGAGCACAGGACGGAATAACTGAATTGCGCCTTCTTCCACAAGTTGGGTCAGTCCTTTGGTAAGTTGTTTTGACTTCAAAGGGGATTTTAAGACCACACGCTTGAAAAATTCCGGTGCAAAATTGGGTATCCCTGTAAATCGAAGGGGCTCTTTTTCCGTGAAAGTATCCCCAATACGGATTGTCCCGTGATTATGAATGCCAATTATATCCCCGGGCCAGGCCTCTTCAACAATGGAGCGGTTTTGTGCCATGAACATAATGGGCTGATGTATTGTCACATCTTTTCCGATGCGGTGGTGTTTCAGGGTAATCCCCCGTGTGAATTTCCCGCTGCAAATCCGCAGAAAAGCAATGCGATCCCGGTGGGCGGGATCCATGTTAGCTTGAATTTTAAATATAAAACCTGAAAAGTCTTTTTCACCGGGGTAAACAATTCTGGTTTCCGTTTCTTTAGGTATGGGGCTTGGGGCGATTTCAACAAAAGTATCAAGAAGTTCTCTGACACCAAAGTTATTGATTGCACTTCCGAAAAACACCGGGGTTTGTTCTCCATGTAAAAATTTATCCAGAGAGAAGGGATCCGATGCGCCGTTTAAAAGCTCAAGATCATCCCGGAGATCATTGGCATAACTTCCCGTGTATATATCGAGCTCGGGATCATCCACTCCCTTTAAGGTTTTTATATCCGAAGGCAGGGTTTCCTGGCCTCCGGAAAACATGGTCATTTCGTTTTTATAAATATTATACGTCCCGCGAAAATTCTTTCCCATGCCAACGGGCCATGTTAGCGGTGCGCACTGGATTTTAAGATTCTTTTCAATATCCTCAATTATATCCAACGGAAAGAGACCATCGCGATCCATTTTATTAATAAAGGTTAGAATAGGTGTTTTTCGCATCCGGCAGACTTCCATGAGTTTTTTAGTCTGCATTTCAACGCCTTTTACGGAATCGATAACCATGATGGCGCAGTCTACCGCTGTTAAAACCCGGTAAGTGTCTTCGGAAAAATCCTGATGGCCCGGGGTGTCGAGTAAATTTATTTCGAAGTCGCGGTAGATGAACTTCATTACAGAGCTGGTGACGGAAATGCCGCGCTGTTTTTCGATTTCCATCCAGTCGCTGGTGGCATATCGCCCAGCTTTACGAGCTTTAACGGTACCTGCCATCTGAATTGCGCCACCGAAAAGGAGCATTTTTTCCGTAAGGGTGGTTTTTCCCGCGTCGGGGTGGCTGATTATACCGAAAGTCCTCCGGCGGCGGATTTCGTCGTTTTCCGGTGGAATTTGAACTGATGTGTCTTGGGTCATTTTGTTACCATAAATCCGGAATTCAAGGGCCGGAAAGTGCGCGTTAAATAGTTAATGTCCTGTAATACCAACTTTTCAAGTTAACGTCTATTTCTATCACAGGACATTAAGAATGAAGACCTTGAAATTATTGTAGTGTTCTGAATAGCATGTTTTCGTAAACATGCTCAATTTTGACAAAAATTGAATTTCAGGACACGAACT
>JAHJMN010000016.1 GCA_018821305.1 Myxococcota bacterium | reverse complement strand
TAAAAGAGAGTACTCAGCAATAAACTTCATGCCCCATGAACCCGTAAACCGCTATCTCCTTTATCGTGTCAACTGGGGAGGCGGATTTATCTGCATTTATTACCGGGATCTCTACGCAGCAGGAGTCGTAGACACCGAAGGTCACCTGATCCCCGAAAAATAAACTGCAATAACAAAAAAATCCTTCGCGAAGCGAATTACAGGACACGAACTAAGTATGCATGGATGTGTGGGATGTGGGCAACGCAAATGATTGCCAGTATGCTTGAAATTTGTAACAGGCAAGCAGGCAAAATGATTTACTGAATCCAAAAGACCCCTGAATTCCTGTTCCTGTTCCTGATTCCATGTGTACCTGAAAAATCAAGAATCAGGGAGTCAGAAACAGACAAACAGGCAAACAGGGGCAGGGTTGTAACCATTCAGCATCAATACATAATTACAAAAGATAATAGTTATCAACTCAATGAAAACTCCAAACATGCGGTTAGAAATTGAAATGGAGCATCTGCGTTCGTAAGAACGCCTATGGATAGCCCGGAGCTTCAGCTCCGGGATCCTGGGCGCGCGCTACCCCTTTTCCCCTTTACTGCGCCGCCGCAGGCGGCGCAGTAAAGGGGAAAAGGTAAAATAAACAACGAAACCCGGGGTTTACACCCCGGGCTGGAAAGCTATCGTCCATGGAGGACTCATGATCACACCTGATTCAGGCAAACAGGGAGGCAGGTCCAGAAGCAGGCAAACAGGGGTGTTGTCCGGCTCCTGATTTCCTGTCCCTGTTCCTGATTTCCTGCGTTTCTGATTCAGGAGTCAATGACAGACGCAGGCAAACAGGGGCAGGTCGTAAATATTCAATATCGATGCAAATTTACAAAAGAACGTAATATTACACTCAATTTGAGATTTCGATACTTTTATCCCAAAGCGGTTTGGATATTACAGGATGCCGATGGTGGATTTTTCTACCCAGCCTTCCATGCCGTTGGGGAGGGTGATTTTGATCCATGCTTCGTCTTCGGAGGAAATTCGGATTTTCAATCCAGCGTGAATTTTGAAGGCTGCGTTTGAAGATTTCTGAGGTGCTTCGTGGACGGAAATCTCATCGGGAAGTACGATTCCGAACCGTCGTGAAGTTTCATAGTACCAGCGTCCCGAGAGCATGAGGCCGGAGATAAACACACAAACACCGATGATTACGGTGGCGGTAATCATCGAAATTCTCAGAAGGCCAGATTCCCGGAAATAAAGCAGAGACAGGATAGTAAACAAAAGCACCCAGAATACGGCAAAGATGACTTTCATCGTAGAATAAGACATCATTGTGACTATTTTTATCCAGAGTGAGGAACCGGCAAAACTTATGATGTTGTCTTTGAATCGACTTTGAATAACTTGCCTTGCAAGTTTCAGGTTGTAGGCCGCATCCTTGTGTCCGGGATAGATTTTCAGTGCTCTTTCATAATTGAAAACCGCATGGCCATAGAGTCCAGCTTTATAGTAACTGTTTGCCAGATTGAAGTACAAGTCTTCATGACGGATATTGCGGGATATGAGATGTTCAAAAGCATTGGCACTCTGGGCATAATCCGCCGGGGTTTTTGCCTGAACGTAGTGCTTTACTCCGTCTTTGAAAACATCGCCAGCGGATTTTGATGCGTAATCGTCTATGTCGGGTTTGCCGGCAGAAATGTTTATTATTAATGATAAAATCCAGAACTGTAACATAATCAGTCAATCCTGTTGCAGAGTTTTTTCACATCCGCGAGGGCTGATTCAAACTGAAGTTGAGTCATCCCTTTGTTCGGGGCATAACGCGCAAAATCAAGGCTTTCAAGCATTTCAACGGTATCTTTTATCGTGGAATCATCAAGACCTGAACTTTTCATCCGTGAATGCAGTTCATCCATGGTCAGCCCGTTTGCTCTGGTGCCAAGTCGCACGGAAAGGGTTTCAAGAAGCAACTTGCTCAGTTCGCTGTAAAAACCCTGAGAATCTCCACTTTTCATGTGGAGGTGAGCTGATTTCACAAACTGCCGGATCTTTCGGGCTGTGGCACGACGCTTTACGAAGTTTTCATCACTTGTGAGTTTTCGCCGCACGAGTAGAGTTATACCAATGCCTGCCCATGCAAAAAACGGAATAATCAGCACTATAGTGAAAGTAACTCCGGAGAAAAATACAGCGCGAGTGGAGCTGGTTGTGATTGTCCGGACTTTCAGGGGCTTGATTTGGGGGGCGAGAGTATTTTCTTTCGCGGAAGTACCGTTTATCCCCGGTGTATCCGGATTAACAGCAACCGGAGGGGCCGTAGCCGTTCCCTGTGCAATATTAAAAACAGCCTTTTTAGTTGTAAGGGTCACATACTTTTTCTTTTTCGTATCAAAATAACTGAATTTCACGGGAGGAAAAGTGTGGTTTCCTGTTTTTGTGGGAATGAGGATATAACTTCCCTTCCAGGTTCCCTTGAAGTAGCTTTCGCGAATCAGTTTTTCCGTAACCTGTGGTGCGCCGTTGGGATCAAGGCGTGCCCAGTCGAGTTTCGGCATGACGGGGCCCTTAATGGATGATAAAAGGCCCTTTCCTTCGATTGTGACAGTTACATCAATGGCTTCATTCGTTTTCAGAGACGTGGAAACCAAACTCATATCAATTGTAAATTCACCCACATTATCGTCGCTGAAATCCGCAGGTTTTTTTGCGGCGGGGAGATCCGAAACGGTTAATTCAACGGCAGATGCCATGCGAGTAACGGATTTACGCGGAGAGAAAAAATCCGTTGCAGTAACGTAACTTACGGATCGCTTTCCGATGACGAGTTTACCGGCTTTTTGAGGCCAGTACATTCGTTTGAAAGCTAAGACCCTGTAGTATTGCTCCCCGGAAACATTGGCGCGCTTGGATACGTCAAACTGATGATGATGCGAGAAAAGACTTTTGGAAATGAAGCCCGGAGCATCGGGAATGTCACTTCTGGGCGCTTCTGAAATGGGTTTGTAAGTATAAATGTACCAGGAAATTACTACGCCTTCCCCAACGACAACGTTCTTTTTGTCAAAAGTAACCTGAATGAAGTCGTCTCCGGCATTTGCCGCTTCCGGTTCGGTTCCGTCCTTTATAGCTGGAGGCAGTGATTTCGGTGGTTTAACGTTGATTTTAAGAGTGTTTGAACGCCAGGTTTTGCCGTCAGCTTTCATCGTTGCCGGGGTCAGTGTATATACTCCGGTTTTTTTCGCTCTCAGTTGGTAGGTAATTACCACGCTCATTTCATGATAATATGTACCATTGTAAATTCCCATCTGACTTTGAGTTGATTCTGCCTGATCGATCAGTTCGAAATCCTTGAGTGACGGTGGATTAAAAGCTGTGTAGAAGTTGCGACGCGTATAACCTCGTCGGCGACTCTTAACCGAGGTCAGCTTAACTTCCAACTTGAAATCTTCCCCTTCATTTACAGCCCGGGGAGTAGCCGTCATTTCAATGCGATAAGAAGCGGTTTTCCCCCGTTGAGACTGGACAGGCGAGGCCCAGGCTAATATCGCAAATATCAAAGGAATATATTTTAATGCCATAAATTTCATATCGTATTACCAGTCCTTAATAGGGGTCTGGCGGTTTTTCCCCATTTTCCTGTAAAGTTCGCGCTGTCTTGCCTTCTGGCGTTGCTCAAGATTATCCAGAGCTTTATTAGCTGCTCGTTCTTCCGGTGTAACAGGTTTTGGTTGCTGCTTTTTCTGCTGGTTTCCCTTATCCGGGCGCTGGTCTTTTTTATCCTGCTGGTCTTTCTTATCCTGCTGGTTTTTCTTATCCTGCTGGTTTTTCTTGTCCTGCTGGTCTTTTTTATCCTGCTGGTTTT
The DNA here is from genome assembly GCA_018821305.1 of Myxococcota bacterium. Lineage (GTDB taxonomy): Bacteria > Myxococcota_A > Polyangia > HGW-17 > HGW-17 > JAHJMN01. Next base: position 22,949 of record JAHJMN010000016.1, on the reverse strand, counting down.
TCTTATCCTGCTGGTCTTTTTTGTCCTGCTGGTCTTTCTTATCCTGCTGGCCTTTTTTATCCTGCTGGTCTTTTTTATCCTGCTGGTCTTTCTTGTCCTGCTGGTCTTTCTTGTCCTGCTGGTCTTTCTTATCCTGCTGGTCTTTTTTGTCCTGCTGGTCTTTTTTGTCCTGCTGGTCTTTCTTATCCTGCTGGTCTTTCTTATCTTTCTTGTCTTTTTCCTCTTGATCCTGCTTTTTCTTTTCCTGGTCGCGCTGCTGTTTTTCCTGTTCCTTTTTCAGTTCTTCCAGTTTTTCAAGAGCCATTTCGTAATTGTGAACGGCATTTTCATCTTCAGGGTTGAGTTTGATGGACCGCTGGAAAGAGTCCGCTGCGTCCTGATACTTTTTAATTGCATCCGCAAGGTGTTTTTCCTTCTTTGATTCATAATATCTTGCAATATTGTATCTTGAGACTCCCTGATAGTAGAAGCTTTTTGCCCTGAGTCCTTTGTCTTCACTTGCCGTAGCGCTCTGAAATGATTTCTCAGCTTCCGCATATTTGCTCTGAGCCAGTTCTGATAAACCCAGATTGAATTTCAACTTCAGATCACGTCCCCGAGCCGCAAGAGCTTTAACATATGCAGCCTCAGCTTCCGGGTATTTCCCTTTTTTGAGCAAACTATTGGCTTCCTTTACTTCATCAACTTCCATAACAAAGGGTTTCCAGGAAATCATTACTGATGTCAAAACGACTAAAATCAGGATTTCAACTTTCATGCTGCACCGCCTTGCCGAAAAGTCTTCTGTTTCCAAGTAGAGCCAGCTCCATTAACAGAAGTAGTACCGCCGGAATAAGAAACCAATAAAATTCTTCATTTTTTTCTTCAATCTTGCGTTTCTTACCTTCCGTGCGTTTGAGATCCTTAATGGCTTTAAGTACTTCCATTGTACCGAAATTTGTCCTCGTAGCGGAGAAAAATTTTCCACCTGTGGCACTTGCCAGGGACTTCAGGGTTTTTTCATCCAGGCTGGAAGTGACATATTTCTCACCGTGCTTCATATACCCGGAAGCTTTACCGTTTTCATCCAGCATTGGAACAAGGGATCCACTTTTACTGCCTATGCCAACGGAAAATATCTTGATGCCTTTTTGATTGAGCTCTCCAGCGATTTTTTCTGCCTGCCCCGCAAGGTCTTCACCATCGGACAGAAGAATTATTATCTGAGAACGTTCGTCGTTTTCCCGACGACTTTCAATAAGTAAATCCCGGGCAGAAACTAAAGCTCGACCGATGGCTGTACCACCTAAAGGCATATCCTCGGGACGAAGGTTTTCCCAGAACATTTTTGCGCTTTCATAGTCCTCTGTCAGGGGATAAGTCATTGATGTTCCAGCAAAGGCCACGAGACCTACCCGATCTCCACCAAGATTATCAATGAGTTTATTCATTTCTCTCTTGGCGTGTTCAAGGCGACTTCCATGCATATCCCGAACGTTCATGGATTTAGAAAAATCCAGAGCAACGACGATATCAAGGCCCCGGGGTTTAAGGTTCATGGATTTTCCGCGAGTCTGGGGCTGAGCCCAGGCAACAACGAGGAGGGTCATGGAAAGCATGAGTAAAATGATACGGATAGTACCCACAGCCTGAGAGCGACCTTCAAAGAGTCGCTTTACAAGGTCGTCATCACCGAGTTTTGCGAGAGTATTCTTTTTAATTGCATGACCGAGAACATAAATGAAGATCATGACAATGAGGCCCGCCGCAAGCCAGAACCCGATACCTTTAATTGTAAGAAAACTGTCCCAGTTTCTCCAGGTCATGGGAACCTCCTGAGCCAGGTATTTTCTAAAAGAGCAGCTCCCATCAGAATAAGGAAAGCCGCCAGAATAAACCCTGTCTGAATCCCGCGATTCGTACGGAATCTGGAAATATACTTATTTTTTTCCATTTTATCAATGAGTTTCTGGAACCGGTCTCGAAGCGCCTGCTTGTCTGTTGCCAGATAACTTGTGCCACCGGTTTTTGAACTGATGTGCTCTAAAAGTGCCGGGTTTACTGGGCTGCGCATGCGGAAAAGCCTGAAAGGACCTTTTCCACCACCCCCGGATGGATCTCCCATGAGTACGGTATGAATTTTTACACCCATTGCTGCGCCATGCTGGGCTGCTTCTTTGGGGCTCATTTCCCCGGCGTTGTTGTCACCGTCCGTGAGTAAAATGACCATACGGGATTTTGATTTACTGCGTCTGAGCATGTTGAGAGACGTTCCCAGAGCTTCACCGATGGCCGTGGCACGCCCATCATCGATAACCCGGAGATTGACTCTTCCTAAAAGTCGTGTGACCGCATTGTGATCCAGGGTGAGAGGGCAATACGGATACGCATAGACTCCGAAAACTACCAGTCCAATGCGGTCATTGGGGCGGCGTTTGATGAAATCCGCCACAACTTCTTTGGCTGCCATAAGTCGATTGGGTTCAAGATCATTTGCTTCCATGGAAAGAGATACGTCGAGAGCAATAATAATATCAACACCCTTTTCATCCGTTTCTTCGTAAACATTTACCAGAGCCGGCCCCGCAAGGGAGAAAATCAAAAGCCCCAGAGCCATTAGTTTAAGGGTTACGGGAAGAAAACGGAACCAGGTTTTAAGGCCCGGTCTGATGGATGTGAGAAGCCCGAGGCGGCTGTAATTGAACGCCGGATTGCGGTGATGATCCTTTTTAATATTGTAATAGGCCAGAGGAAGCAGGATTAAAAGCCCCCAAAGTGCCCATTTCCGGGTGAAAACAACGGGGTGAATTTGCTCCTGAAGGGCAAGATGAACAATCCAGGCCGTTAGAGCCAGGGCAATTACAAACATGAACCAGGGGAAAAATGTGTTTAACGCAAATGAAAAACCATGTTTTCTGGTGAAAAGACTTGAGACCCCCGTTTCTTCCGCGGGGCCCATTACAGGTCCTTTGTTTTCTTTCTTAAGCTCGGTCCTCCTCATTTCGCACCACCTTCCCCGTCACCTTTTTCTGTGAGGTTTTTATGAAAACTGTCCAGAGGGGAAATCTTTTCTTCCGGGCTCTTTGGTGAGGCGGATGTATCCAGTCCCGCCCAGCGTTTGTCATCTTCGGACAAAGTCTCAACTTTATCCGCCGTCGGCAGGTCTTTAGAATCACTTACCGTTGGAGACGCCAGGTCTTCAGATTTAGAATCACTTACCGTTGGAGACGGCAGGTCTTCAACTTTAGAATCACTTATTGTTGGAACTGGCAGGTCTTCAGATTTAGAATCACTTATCGTTGGAGACGCCAGGTCTTCAACTTTAGAATCACTTATTGCTTGAGCCGGTTCATCGGGTTTATCCGGATTAATTTTTGGAAAAGTGTAGCCGGAAACGGGAATGGCATCCTGGATTGTTTTTGCTGCAACCTGAGCATCACTTCCAGCGGGTTTTGTAAGTTCATCAGGTTTTTCTCGGAGCGGAGTTGATGATTTACCGTCAAGCCCGGCCCAGCGGCGATCTTCATCAGGAACGATGGGGTCTGGTGCAGGTTTGCTGACTTTATTCGGCGCCATTTCATCAGTTGATTTTGCAGAATTTTCGTCGGAAAGCTCCTCCTGCTCCCGGGCGAGTCTTTCAGCTTCTTCGATTTCCTTCATATAAGAAGACCAGGTAACGATAACTATATCATAGCCACCATCAAGGTATTTTCCGGATTCATCGGGAGTCAACTGCATCTTTGCGAATTTGACGAGATCAAGTTTGTCGAGGTAATCCTCCAGAACTTCCATGGAAACACCCTGAGGTTTGATTTCCTGCAGTTTTTCAAGAAGTTCCGTAGTGGTCATTTCAAGGGAGTAGAAAGAATACCTGTTCCCGAAATATTCTCGAATGATTTCCGAAAGATTATATGCAAACTCTTTGACTTCTTCGTCTTCCGGCTGACCTTTTCTCCGGAGGATATCCAGTTTTTCAAGGGCAATTTCATTTGCCGGACGGGCAGGGATTTCCGGTTGTTTTTCCCGACGGTTACGGATGATTTTCCGCACAATGAGGAAAATTATAAGAAACAGGACAAGACCGCCACCTATCCCCATGAGGATATGTTTCAGTTTTGTGTTTTCTTCATATATTTTATAAGGTTTCCAGAAAGGGCCACCAGCTTTCTTATTTTCTTCACTGGCGGGTTCTTTAAGTGCCGGATGAGGGTCATTTGCCAGTTTCGATGAAATTATAATACGGGGACCCTTTCCCTTTTCATGAGTGTGTAAAATTGCAACTTCCGTAGTTCCAGCTGGGGTGACCGTTAGTGGAATCGGGGGAAGATTGTAGTCTTCAAGAGCTTTTGCCAACTCGATGTTGCTGCTTTTAATGCGCTGCTCAAGAGCGGTGATGTATTTTGCCGTAGATGCCGTGTCTTTTCCTGCCGCGGATAGCTCCGTAAGAGTCGTTTTGCGCTTAGTGAGATCCATCTCAAGGTCGTTGATGCGTTTCTGGATGCGGCCAGCTTTGAGATCCATGAGCCGATCCGTGGTGAAACTTACCAGCGTCAGAGCATAGATGGTTTTCTCGTTTCCGGAATCGAGATTTTCCCGGGATACAAGATCCGGGCCTTTTTTCAGGGCAAAGCGTACACCTGTGTTGATAGCTGAAGGAAAACTGACTTTTGTTCCTGGTTTTGCAACTATCGTAATGAGTACGCGGAAGGGTTTTCCCACGAAAATATCTTCCGCAGGCTTTTCCAGTTGAACGTTTATATCGACGCCGGAGATTGAAAAGGTCTGGGCTGGCGCGGATGCCGGGGGTGATATCGGTGTAACCGAAGAAGGCATCGGTACATTCGAAGGTAATACTCTTCCGACTACCTGGGGTGTCATCGGAGAAGGTGGAATATTAATGCTTGGAGATACAGGCTGGTTTGTCGCAGCCTGTGCATTTATTAACGAAGTAGTTTTCCATGGCGCTGCGGAAGTTGACAGCGGAAGGAGAACTATTAAAAGTAGAAGAAAAACAAAATGTTTCATCCTCTCATTCTCCTCTCCCTGCGTCGGAAAAACTGCATCAGGGAAGTGATATATTCTTTACCAGTATACAAAGTGACGTAATCCATTTTGAGTTTTCGGAATAATGACTCACGCACTTCACGACGGGCTTTTGACTTGAGATTAAAACTCCGGGCGACCTGCTTGTTTATGTCAACGGTAATAATTTCACCGGTTTCAAGGTCTCTGACGTTTATGAGACCAAGGGGTGGGAGTTCTTCTTCCCGTTTATCAATAATCGTTACGGGGATGAGGTCGTGGCGCTTGGAGGCAATCTTGAGGTCGTGCTCATAGTCCGGGGATAGAAAATCCGAAAGCAGAAATGCAACACTTTTACGTTTGCTTACATGTCCGAGAAATTTCAAAGCTTCATTGATGCTTGAACCCCTTGACGCAGGTTCGAAATTGAGAATTTCCGTGACGACCCTTAAAACATGTTTTCGCCCTTTTTTCGGAGGAACGAACTTTTCGATTCCGTCCGTGAAAATGATAAGTCCCACGCGATCATTGTTTTTAATGGCGGAAAATGCGAGAAGGGCACTTAACTCTGCCATCAACTCTCTTTTTGACGACCGCAGGGTTCCGAAAAGGGTCGAAGCACTCATATCCACCATGAGCATAATCGTAAGCTCTCGTTCTTCCACGAACAATTTAACGAAAACGTCATTTGTTCTGGCGGTGACGTTCCAGTCGATGAGGCGGATGTCGTCCCCCGGTTGATACTGTCGGACTTCATCAAAAACCATACCGCGTCCTTTGAAAACGCTCTGGTATTGCCCGGCGAGCATGTCGTTAACGAGGCGATTTGTTTTTATTTCTATTTTCCGTACTTTACGAATCAGTTCCTTTGAAATCATCTTAACTGACCATCATTTCATTGTGTTGACCACCGGGCTTTAAACCCGAATTCCCGGATAACTGTGCCGAGAAAAGACAGACGAAAATTGGAAAAAACTCAACTTGTTTTAACTGCGAAAAAACTTTCCGCTCATTACATTTCGCTGGAGCCATTTTCAGTAATTCATCGGCCAGGATATCGCTCACTTCGTTTCGCTCATTTCTGCTATGCTGTAGTAAAAAACAATTCATAAAAATTAAATTAATCATCATCATAATTTAATTAAGGAGAGCGCAGCTCTCCTTATACCTCTCAGTTGGGGGGATTCCGACTTCCCCCCAAACCCCCTTGAACCGGCACAAAGGGGGCACGCCCCCTCTGGACTCCCCACGCCTGTGGCGTCGAAAACTTTCCGCTCATTACATTTCGCTCAATTCTCATGACTTATTTACTCTAAATCGTATTTTAAAAATTCAATTTATAAATAACTTTTTAAAATCACCCATTAAAAACAAGTAATTAAGGAATTTCAATCTGGTCAAAAATACGCTGGATTGCATCTTCTGCTGTGAATTCTTCTGCCTCTGCTTCGTATGTCAATACCAGCCGGTGTCTCAATACGTCGGGACCAACAGCTTTTATGTCTTCGGGACGAACAAATCCGCGCTGGCGTATGAATGCATGAGCTCTTGCGGCATTCATGAGGGCAATCGTTGCACGGGGTGATGCACCGTATTCGATGAAGTCTTCAAGTTCCTTCAGGCCGAAGGAAGCCGGTTCACGGGAGGCAATAACCACATTTGTTATATAATCTTTCAGACTGTCTTCCACGTATATCTGACCGATAACATTCCGGGCACTGAGAATCTGTTCTGCCGTAGCCACGGTGCGGGGTTTAGTGTCTCGAGATGAAGTCATCCGGTCCATGATCTGTCGCTCTTCGTCTCTTGTAGGATAGCCGACTTTCAGCATGAGCATGAAACGATCGAGCTGAGCTTCCGGGAGAGGGTAGGTACCTTCCTGCTCAATGGGGTTCTGGGTTGCCATTACTAAAAATGGGGATGGGAGCGGATGTGTGTTGTCCCCGATGGTAACCTGTTTTTCCTGCATGGCCTCTAAAAGCGCGCTCTGAACTTTTGCCGGAGCGCGGTTGATTTCGTCTGCTAAAATCAGGTTGGCGAAAACCGGGCCTTTTTTTGCAGAAAATTCCCCCGTTTGAGGTTTATAAATTACTGTACCGATGATGTCCGCCGGCAAAAGGTCCGGCGTGAACTGGATTCGCTGGAATTTGAGATCCAGTATTGAAGAAAGTGTGCTGATTGTAAGAGTTTTAGCTAACCCCGGAACGCCCTGAACTAAAACGTGGCCTCCCGTAAACAGGCCGATAAGCAGTCTTTCAATCATATACTGCTGCCCGACAATTACTTTACCCACTTCCCCCATAAGGTCGGAAACAAATTCACTCTCTTTTTTTACAAGGTCAATGACTGATCTGATATCGTTATCCATTGTTCGTTCTCCGTCTATATTAGTTCATTAGTAGTTTGTTCGTGTCTGCACAGTCTGGCCACAGGGCCAGACACTGTTTTAGAAAACAGAATTCAGGGAAAATGTCAATTGTTTCCCTGAAAATCCGCTGATTAAACCCTGAATTGCGGAATATTTATTCCCCGAAAAAATCATTTCTGTTAAAGTTTTCCGGTCAAATCGAATCAGTCAAAGATAACATGATTCGAAGTTATTGAGATTTAACCTGTATCCCGGAGGAAATTATGTTTGAAGCCCGTACATACATTGAAAGAAGACGTCAACTCAGAAATCTGCTTGGAGACAGCATTGCCTTGATTTACGGTCATTCGGAAGTTCCGAGGAACTATCGCGACAACACATATGACTTCAGACAAAACAGTTCATTCCTGTATTTTGCCGGTCACTCAATCTCCGGGATGTTTCTGATTTCAACTCCCGATGGCGATTATCTTTCCGGATACGAAAACACCGTTGATGACATAATATGGACGGGGCCTCTACCTTCCCTTGGTGAACTTGCAGAACAAATTGGTGTTTCGAAAATCATTCCAAGTGATAAGTTAGCTGATTTTCTGCGGTCTTTTGGAGCCGAAATCCATTATCTGCCTCCCTATCGTGGAGATGATGTCTTCATGCTTGCTTCCCTGCTCGGAAAATCCCCGGACGAAATACGTTCAGGGTCAAGTAGAAAACTCTTAAAATCAGTAGTTGATTTACGTCTGGTAAAAGAATCCTGCGAAATTATAGAAATCGAAAAAGCTCTTGCCGCAAGCTGGGATATGTATCAGGAAGCAGCCCGCTATATTTCCGATGGCACCTCAGAATACACGGTCATGGCGGCAATGAAAGCTGCTGCCATGGATCACAACTGCACCATGTCGTTTACCCCCATCGTCACAATCCGGGGGGAAGTTCTGCACAATCACAGTTACAGCGGAACTATGAAAAACGGAAACCTCCTTCTTCTGGATTCCGGCGCGGAAACTACTACGGGGTACGCCAGTGATATTACGCGTACATTTCCCGTAAGTGGAAAATTTTCTGACAAGCAGGCTGTAATATATCAAACGGTACTGAATGCCTGGAAAAAAGCAGTTTCCATGGTGAAACCAGATATTACAATGAAGGAACTTCATCTGGCCGCCGCCGGGGAAGTCGCCCAGGGGCTCATTGCTGCGGGACTTATGAAAGGTAATGCGTCCGATGCGGTGGAAGCCGGGGCTCATGCCATGTTTTTCCCTCACGGTCTGGGGCACATGATGGGTCTTGACGTTCATGACATGGAAGATCTCGGTGATTATGTTGGTTACGGAGATGAACAGCGTTCAGGGCAGTTCGGCCTTGCGTTTCTCCGGATGGCAAGGAAACTGAAACCGGGTTATGTATTTACCATTGAGCCGGGTATTTACTTCATTGATGCTCTTATTGATAAGTGGAAATCTGAAGGTAAATGCCGGGACTTTATCGATTATGATGCCGTGGATAAATTCCGCGGTCTCGGGGGCATCCGTATTGAAGATGACATCCTCGTAACCGATAACGGGGGTCGAATCCTTGGTAAAAACGAAATACCAAGAGAAATAATTGACGTTGAAGGATTATTTCAGGATGTCCTGATGCCCTGACAGGGGATTTTAAGTTAAGCTGTTCCCTGATTTCCTGCTCCTGTTCCCTGCCCCTGTTTGCCTGACTCCCTGCTTACCTGTTAAAAATCAGGCGTACAGGTAATCATTAACAGTACCAGGATCAGGCAGGCAATTTCGCTTTCGGGATAAAGTGAGTGGAATATTGCGTTCTTTTTTATTATGCATTTATGCTTAATGCTTACGCCCTGCTGCTGCCCCTGTTTGCCTGACTCCCTGCTTACCTGTTAAAAATCAGGCGTACAGGTAAGCAGCATCAGGAACAGGCAGTCAATTTCGCTACGCAGGTCATATTTTTCTGAAAGTCCGGTATGACCTTAACATAACCGTTTTTCAAAGGTGCACATTTGCCATCAGGATTTCTTGCCGCCGGTTTATTACTTGCCCTTGCTCTGGTTTTAGGCCGGGCCTTTGCTCGTTTTCATCTTCCCCGAGTCACGGGATATCTGCTTGCGGGGCTCGTTGCGGGGCCATCCCTTGCACAAATATTAAAATTTGAACCTGTAATAAGTCAGAAAACTCTTGATTCCATCCAGTTTATTTCATCAATTGGTATTACATTTATTATGTTTCAGGTGGGGAGTTATTTTCCCCTTGGTGTTTTCCGGAAATACGGACACCGGATTTTTCTTGCCAGCATTATAGAGTCATCTCTTACATTTTTCCTTGTGTTTTCCATAGTATTTCTATTCGGATTTGGCCTCATTCCTTCAATGTTTCTGGCAATTATGTCTGTTCAAACTGCGCCCGGTGCCACACAGATGGTTTTGAGAGAACTTCGATCTGAAGGTGAACTTTCGGATTTAACTCTGATTCTGATCGGAATCAATAACCTGACGGCCCTTATCCTTTTTATAATAGCGTTCAAGTTTTTCGGAAATTCATCAGTGATTACGGAAAGTCTGCTGTGGCAGATCGGAAGTCCTCTTGCAGGGGGTGTTACGGCGGGAATTATCATAAGTTACTGGGAACAGCGCCTCACGGGGGAAACAGAGAGGCAGTTGATGATCATTTCCATGCTGCTTTTGCTGGTGTGGGCAAGTTATCATTTCCACTTCAATCTCCTTTTTGGAGCTTTAATTGCCGGGGTTTCCGTTATTAATTTTTCTCCGCACGAGAAAAGAATATTTAATGATCTTAAAAAATTGGATTATCCAGTTTACGTTCTGTTTTTTGCTCTTGCTGGTACACACCTGCATCTTCAGGCGATTCCTGTGATGGGCGCAATTGGTGTAGCTTTTATCCTGATGCGCGGTGTTGGTAAGTATCTGGGAAACAGGATCGGGGCTATGGCTGGTCAATTTTCCGACAACATAAGGAATAATCTTGGAGGCAGCATGCTGTGTCAGGCCGGTGTTGCCATCGGACTGGCTGAGATTGTGGCAAAATCCATGGGGAAAACCGGGGTCGCAATTCAGGATATTGTACTTGCGGCGGTAATTGTTTTTGAAATTATTGGACCGATAATGGTTCGTATTTCCATGATAAGAGCCGGGGAAACAACGATAATTTCCATGCTCACGAGCCGCGCTCCCGTGGGAATTTTTGAAGGCGTTCACGATCTTGTAAATCATTTCACGGCGGCTCTCGGGCTTAAATTGCATGGTGACATGAAATCACCGGGGGACATGCCCATAAAACTCGTAATGCGGCGGCATGTTGAGTCCATTCCCGAGGATATGCACTTTGATGATGTTTTAAAAACCATGGGACACAGTCGTTACGACCGTCTTCCCGTTGTGGACAAACAGAATCATCTTGTTGGCATAATCCATTATTCCGATATCAGCAGCGTTCTGTTTGTGGAAGATTTGCGGCAACTTGTTGTGGCCCGGGACATTGCAGTTCCGCCGGTGGCGCATCTGAAAGACTCTGATCCCCTTGAAAAAGCTATGGATTCATTCAGACAGTATCCTCACATCAGTTATCTTTTCATAGTAAGCGAACGCGACGGAAAAACCCTCGCAGGAGTAATCCGCCACAACGACGCCCTGTGCGCCCACGGAGATGTTTAGATAGTGTGCTTCGCACAGCGAAGCACACCCCGGTGTAGCGTTCTTTTTGCGAAGCAAAAAAACGCGGGCCGGCCACCTGTCGAAGCAAAAAAACGCGGGCCGGCCATCTCGCGCAGCGAAGCACACCCCGGTGTAGCGTTCAGTGTGCTTCGCACAGCGAAGCACACCCGGTGTAGCGTTCTTTTTGCGAAGCAAAAAACGCGGGCCGGCCACCTGTCGAAGCAAAAAAACGCGGGCCGGCCACCTGTCGAAGCAAAAAAACGCGGGCCGGCAATCTCGCGCAGCGAAGCACTTGAATATAACCCTTCAGGAACAAAACCCTGATTTTCCTGATCCGGCCCCTGTTTCCTGACTGCCTGAATGTTCTTGCTTTTATTAAAACATGTTGTTTTGTTAACAATATCAACTAATACTGCTTAACCGATCAGCATTATGTTGTAACCACCGGGGTTACTTTTATTTTCCGGTTGGTTTCGGGGGGAGAGTGAGATACTTAAAAAGTGCGTTGCAACTTTTGTTGTGACCTTTGGAACAGCCTTCAGCAATGGCCAGCCCAATCAGCGTCTTTTTTCTGTCATCCGAGATGTTTGGGTTTTCATCTATGGTAATTGCATAATTAAAACAAGCTTTTCCGAGACCCAGAGAGCATGCCTTTTTAAGATATATGCCTGACTGTGTACTATCAGGATTGTAGTCACCCCACTTCTGGGAAGCATATATACATCCCATGGGATCACCCATTTTACATGCTTTTTCACAAAGGCTTACACCGGTTTTATAGTCTTTTTCTGTCCCTTCACCGTTTAAAAACATCCAGCCGTAATTTGAGCATCCGAGGCCATTTTTGAGACTGCAGGACTTTTTATAAAAAGACAGGGATTTTTCTGAATCTTTCTTCACAAAATTTCCTGTTCCATAATGAATACCTGCATCATTACACGCATCACTGTCTTTCAGTCCGCACAAGAATTCTACAAGTTTAACATACTTAGGTCCTGCAGGGTGATTTTTGTCGAATTCTATACCTACAATTAGAATTTTAAATGCCTGATGCACTTCTTGGCAGGCTTTTTTGTTGCCACCCATGCACACTTTATACTTGTCTTCGGCAATTCCCTGCTTTTTAACCATTGGATGGGTGATTAAATTAATTTTGTTAAGGATTTTCGGTAGCGAGATGAAGTACTCGATAAACTGTTTGAGTTCGACTTTTTTCTGCTTCTGGAGGTTTTCCACCATTGCCTTGAAATCCGCGTGCTCAGTGTTCACCGGGCACATATGACTGACTGATAAATTGGTTTTTGTAAGTCCCATGATAGCTTTTTCAACGGAATTCAAGTAGTCTTTATTTTCGGTCATTCCCCAAAGACAAAGGTCAATATGAATCTGAAGGGCCTTGTTATCTTTTTTCTCTTTTTTAATGTAATTTAATGCGGATACTCCATATTCTCCGAAATAAGCTGCCAGGGCTCTTATTGCTTCCATTGTCTGGGTTTCAAAAACGTTGTCCTTATCAACAGCATTTTTAATCATTTTATGGATATGGCTTGTGTGTCCGTAATATAAAAGGGTTTCATGGAAGGCGATTTTTTCCATGTTTATACCATCGTACTCATATTTCAAAAGCAGAGGAATAATATTTTCATTACGCGGAGGCAGGGATCTTGCGAGCATTGCCTGAGAAACGGCTTTTCTTGTGCCATGACAATGTATTCCGTCAATTATCATATCTTCGAATACTCTGTGAACGGAAGTGCCGAGATTGAAAAGTTCACGAATTAACTTGAAACAGTGATCTGCCTGAGGTGTTCCATACTGGCAGGCGTGACATGATCTGGCTGAACTGCTCAGCAGGGAAGCCTGAACTTTTACCGGAAGTTTCCTCAGTTTAACGAGAGACTCATCAACTTTTTTAATATCTCCGAGGTCTGTCCATATATTCCACTTCTCCTCGGTCCATTTTGTTTTCCAGTTTTTTGGCATCATCCGATAAAAATAAGCCAACTTTTTATATTCATCGGATTGTTTTTTATCTTCAGTATTATTGGACATGAGGATCAACGCATCGGAATTCATCGGATCAGAAGAAAGCACTTCTTTAACTAGCTTTAGAGCTTCATCTTTTAATTTTTTATCAAATAGAAATTCAGCTCTGGTAATTTTATCGCTGTTATCCGGAGTCTTAATTTTGTCTAAAAATCTGTTTATCTGATTGAAACGTGCTCTGCTTCCGAGGAGAATCGCAAGTTCACGCATTTTTAAAAGAATTTCATAGTCATTTCCGAATTTTGAAAAGAGAAAATCCAGTTTCGCATTATCGATCTGGAGTAACTTTTTGTATTTTTCCCTTAACCCACCGAGGGAACCGAAAACTATGATGGCATTGTGCTGACTTGATTTTTCAATGCCACGGTTTTTGATTACGTTTATCTCAATATCAAGTTTCTCAAGCCAGAGGTTTTTTGAATAAGGCGCATGGCATATCGCAAAGTCAATCCAATTGAGTGCAGAGGCTGTATTTCGCAGGTGATTTCTGCAGACACCGGAGTAATAAAATGCCATCCCGGGAGACTTTGTCATGTTTATAAACCAATTGACAGCGGCGTCACCATCTTTCCATTCTTCCTGCCCTTTGTGATAATGAATAGATACGAGGGACTTGTCAGACGCAGATATTTCAATATCATTTCGATGGTAAAACGATGGTTGATATCCAGATCTACAGGTTGAATATTCAGGCTTTTCCATTGAAGATTCAGTGTTGTTAGTAGGAGTGGTTTCCGTTGGCTGGACACAATTGGTCAGGGAAAACAATGCTATTAATGATGCGAGTATTATTTTCATATAAACATCTCCTCCAGTAAAGGCTATATTACATAGTTACAATAATTTCAAGGTCTTCATTCTTAATGTCCTGTGTTGAATCTTGGTGAAAACTTGAAAAAATCTTATTACAGGACATTAATTACATAAAATATTTATAAAAGAAAGACTTTTTGTATAGACCGCCGGTTATTCAGAGGGTTTAATGCTGGATCAAGGGAGGTCGTTGGCCATGCACAAAATAGAACAGGAAGCAGGGAAACAGGCGGCAGGGAATCAGGGAAACAGGCAGGGAGGCAGGCGGCAGGGATGGATCGATTCTTATTCTCATTCTTTTCCAAGGAATTGGGCCGTGCGGCCCAATTCCGCACGTCATGAAATGACACCATCTTCAATAGCCAGTGGGTAAAGGATGCGGAAGCATCCGCGCCCCTGGAGCGCAGTGAATAATAACCAAAAGCCATGAAATGGCGGTGAGGATTGACCATTGAAATATTATTGACAAAATCTTTTCCAGATGGTCTATTTTTTAAAGGAATCAGGCGATTCGTTAATTGAAAGCCATTCCGTTTCGAATTTCAGGATATTCCACTCTGTAAGGATTTAAAATGGAAGAGAAAACAATTACACTTTATCGCCCATGTGGACCGAAGGAATATGAGCTGGTTGCTGCAAGTGGTTTTAAAAAATGGCCACCAAGACTTCCTGAGCAACCGATTTTTTATCCTGTCACAAATGAGCAATATGCCTATGAAGTAAATCGCTGGAATGTTACCCATAATGGCAAAGGATATGTTACTCGTTTTTATGTCAAGGAATCCTTTATGTCCAATTATAAAGTAGAGACTGTAGGAAGTTCGATTCACACTGAATGGTGGATACCCGCTGAGGATCTCGAAAAATTAAATGAAAATATAGTTGGCCTCATCGAAGTCATCGGAGAGGAACCTTAGAAGCACGGAATAATATGGATGTAAGTGGGATTTTATCGATTGAGGATTTGAAAAAGGCAGTTATTGGGGGCAGGAACCTCAAATTTGTTTATTTCTGGCAGAATGAAGCTGGCAATGACCGAAATTCAAAGCAGTGCCTTAGCCAGTGGTTTCCGGCAAAATTTACCAAAGATGGTTTCACTTACAACTCAGCTGAACAGTATATGATGGCTCAAAAGGCCAGGCTGTTTTGTGATGAAGAGATGTTCCAAAGAATTATTGTCGAAAAGCAACTCAAGGTTATTAAAGAATGTGGTCGAAAAGTCCGGAATTTTAATGAGGAAGTCTGGCAGAAGAACCGTTTTCAGATTGTATATGACGGAAATTATGCAAAATTTTCTCAAAATGAAGATTTAAAACAATTTCTCCTGAGTACAAACAAAAAAATTCTTATGGAGGCAAGTCCATATGACAAAATATGGGGGATAGGGATAGCAGAGAGCAACCCGGATATTGAGAATATCAAAAAATGGAAAGGCCTGAATTTACTGGGCTTCGCCCTGATGAAAGTCCGAAACGATCTTTCCAAAAAATAATGAGTGGTTTAAATTTATGGACATAGAACTTCCGGATAAAAAAGGATTATTGTTGGAGAGTTACGGCGCAGAAGAATTCTGTAAAGATGGATGCAGCAGGTTTCCAGAGTTAGCAGAGGAGCTTTATGAAAATGAGGAATTTTTGCATGCTCAGATATCAATTCTCGCACAATTTGTAATGAGCTCACTCGAAGAAGGGAAAATTAGCAGGGCCCAGAGTGTTTGCAGTTTCATTGAGGAGGCACTTTGCAAGGGCAGAGCTGTATCTGAAATCCGGAATGCTGTTGCGCAATCTTTCATAAGTATTGAAGAGTTGGAAAGAACAACTCTTGGACACAAGATAATAAAGGAACTACCGCCCACTCTCGAAAATATTCTGGTGACCGGGTTTAAATGAGTAGAAAGCGCTCATTTCCGGTAATGGCTAGACCTGAGTAATACGATTGTGAATAATTTTTAAAGGATTAACTCACAACCGTATTACTCAGGAAGCGGTATAGAGAATTGCTGTGTCCACTCAGTCCACTGTGTCCACTTCGTCTATAGTTTCCGGTGAATCTGGTGGTTGAACGGGTTCCTCCGGGGTGGGGAGGTAGATTCCTGCTTTTGATCTGGCAATGAAGTGATCCGGAAGGCTTGTTTTTATTGATGGCACTAATTCTTTGAAACCCTCAACGGTGTTTATCAGGTTGCCACGGCCACTGCAGAGTTGACCTTCAGCTTTGTGATAGGATTTCGCAGCTGTATCGAGATGCTTTTTCACTTCGTGGAAACTCGTAAGGAATGTCCGGAGTTTGTTGTAAACGGCATCTGCGCGGCTGGCGAGCTCCTGAGCGTGTTTGTTCTGATCCGCATACCACCACAATTGCCGGACAATATTGAGACTGGTAAGCAGTGTGGAAGGTGTGGCAATAAGGATTTTCTTTTCGATTGCATACAGAAAAAGTGTTGTATCTTCATTTACTGCAGCAGCATAGGCCGCTTCGATGGGAATGAACATGATAACAATTTCCGGCGAGCCAAGATCGCTGATTTTATGGTATTCCCTGCCTGCAAGCTCCTTTATGCGGTCTTTAATGTTCTTTATGTGGGCATTTAGAAACTCCTTCGGATTGTCTCCTTCGTCGTTTACATACTGAGTCCATGCCTCCAGGGACACTTTGGAATCAATGATTATGTGTTTGGAATCCGGAAGTTTTATTATGGCATCGGGACGCTGACGACCCGTTTCTGTATTGAAAGACGCCTCCCGCAGGTAATCCCGGCCTTTTTCAAGACCGGACTTTTCCAGAATGTTTTCAAGGATAAGCTCACCCCAGTTTCCCTGAATTTTTTTCTGCCCCCTTAGAGCTGTAGATAAATCATGTGCTTCCTGTGTGATTTTCTGATTCAGGGCCATAAGGCTTTTCAGTTCGTTTCGCAATTCGCCCTGTTGCAATGTTTCCTGATTGTGAATTTTCTGAACTTCATTACGGAAACTCTCAATAGTCTGCCGGAAGGGGGTGAGGAGACTATCCACGGCAGTTATGCTTGATTCCTGAAGGGATTTGCTCTTGATCTGGAGAATTTCGTCTGCCAGAGCCTTGAACTGGTTTGAAAGTTCATCCCGCTGACGGATGAAATCGAGTTGCTGAGCATTCAGGCGGTTTTCCCGTTCCTCCAGGGCCACGATAAGTCCACGGCGGCTGCTTTCAAGTTCGTTCTTATCTGTTTGAAGTTGGCGGTGTTCCTCGACGAGTATTTTTGAATCAGTTTTAAGATGTTCAATGGTTTTAAGGGCTTCACTCAGTCGGGATTCAAGACCGGATCTTTCGTTTCCGAGGAGGTTATTTTCCTCCCGGAGCTTGTCGATAACGGCGGTGAGGTCTTCCTTTTCTTTTGTCAGGCGAATTGCATCATTTTGGGCGGCAAGTGTCTTTTCTCTTTCCGCTGCAGCTACTATTTTAGCTTCTTCTGCAACCTTAACTACGGCCTTATGGTTACTGATAATCTCAGCATTCCGCTGTTCCATTTCATCAAGTTCCTTGAAGAACTCATCAAGGCGAACATTTGTTGTTTTAAGAGTCTCCGAGTACTTTGAAGCCTGGGATTTGGACATTAAAACGGATACAGTGAAGCCAGCGGCAAAAAAGAGAAGCGTTAATATCACGAGATAAATAAAGGATAATTCAATCATTTTTCCCTCCATGAAATGACTTCCCGCACTACCAACGGAAAATCATCGGATGTTGCGGGACTGTAATAGCCACCGCAAAGAAAGTCAAAACACACGCATACCTTCTGAAGCTAAAGGCACCCCCAGCAGGTTTTTTGACCAGGAAAAATTTACTTTTGACCAGGAAAAATGGAATTTTGACCAGAAAAAAGGTCTTGACAAATTGGTATTCAAGAAACATAACAGTAGTTATATAACAAATGTTATATAACCCTAGTTATTTATTGTAAAGACTGAATCACACAAGGTTATTTTGACTTTGTTTTAAGTTATTCAATGGAGTTTTTTAATGCCCAGAAAACAACAAATAAGTCGTGAACAGATTGCACGATCAGCATTTGAAATTGTCAGGGAAAATGGAGGCCAAGCCCTTAGCGCTAGAGTGGTTGCTCAGCGTTTAGGATGCTCAACCCAGCCTGTCTATTCATATTTTCCTTCCATGTCCGAGCTTGAAAATGAAGTAAGAAAAATGGCAGAGGACATGAAAAAATCCTATCTGCTTGATCAAAAAGATGATTATGGATTTCTTTCCATGGGGCTTGGATATGTTGAATTCGGATGGAAAGAGCCGGAACTATTCAAGTTTCTTTTTTTCTCAGGAAAGTTAACAGGGGATTTATTCGATGATACTGAGCTTATTGAATCAATGAAAAAAGACCAATTTCTTCAATCTCTTACTGAAGAAAGCTTGTTTCGTATTTTAGAGCAGATGTGGATTTTTACTCACGGGCTGACGATGATTCTGATTAATGATCCGGAGGCTTATACTCCACAGGAAGTTTTTAATTATCTCCATGAAATGGGCGAAAAAGTAATAATATGGGAAATAAACCGACAGATAGATCCTGAGTCTATGAAAGGAAGTTGCACACATGAAAATCACAGTTTTGAATGGAAGCCCCAAGGGTAATCTCAGTGTAACGGATCGGCATGTTCAGTTTTTTAAACTGGCTTTTCCAGACCACGAAATAGAAAGCATTCCGATTGCAAAAGACTTTAAAAAATTTGAAACGGACGATGGGTTTCGGGGAGAAGTATTGGGTAAAATAAAGGAATCTGACATGGTCCTGTTCGCATGGCCAGTGTATTATATGACTGTCCCAGCACAGTACATGCGTTTTTTTGAACTTTTGAGAGAATTAAGCATCGAACATACTTTTGCGGGAAAACCTGCAGCTCTATTTTCTACTTCTATTCATTATTTTGATCATACGGCCCATGACTATATGCGTGCTCAAGTAGACGAACTGCGAATGAAATTTTGTGGTAGTCTCAGTGCTCATATGAATGATATGACTAAAGAAGATGGCAGGAAAACGCTCAAAATGTTTATGGTGAAATCCATAAATAACTGTGTTGAAAAACTGTTTCCACATAGACAGTTTCAGGAATTTCCAGCAAATAAATTCATATATAAACCCACTCCTGAAAATAGGCAAAAAGAAGTCAATCTGAAAGTCCTGATTGTGACAGATCATTCAGAAAATACGAATCTTTCTGCCATGGTTTCTTCCGCAGCAGCAGTATTCAATCCACCTGCTCAAGTGGTGCATCTGTCTTCCCTTAAAATGGTTTCAGGATGTATCGGTTGTCTCAAATGTGCTGGAGACCTGATATGTCGCTTTAATGATAAAGATGGGCACAGAAATTTTATTGAAAATGAGATGAAACAAGTTGATGCGATTATTTTTGCTGCAGATCTTAAAACGGGGTATTTTTCTTCAACGTGGCAAACTTTTATTACAAGAATGTTTTACAACGGACATATGCCTGTTCTTAACGGAAAATGTCACGCTTTTTTACTTTCCGGAGCACTCGGTCACAGAGCATATATAAGGGAACTCCTCGAAGGAATGATGCTTCACACTGAAAGCACAATGGCAGGAGTTGTTACGGATGAAGAGGCCAATTCAGCGGCAATAGATCAGTCAATTGAATGGCTTTCACATGAGATTTCTTATCGTGTAAAGGAAAATTACAAGCCATTTAATACATTCCCGGCGGTTTCCGGTCATAAAATTTTCCGTGATGAACTGTATGGCGCTATGGGGATTGTTTTTTCCCATGACTATGACTTCTATAAAAGGAATGGACTTTTTGATTTTCCCACAGGTCGCATAGGATTTAATATCGTGAAATCTGTCGGACGAACTGCGCTTAAATTCCCACCGCTCCGGAGACGATTTTATAATAAAGAGATGATGACAGGAATGCTCAGACCCTACGAAAAAGTTATCTCGAAAATGAAAAAATAGACCCTTTCTGAGTAAAATGAGCGAGAAATAGAAGGATGTTTTATTCCATTTTTGTAATTTTACTTTGATGTTAAATGGCTACGGCCTGAAATTCAATTTTTATAAAAATTGAATTTCAGGACACGAACTAAACAAAGGCGTTCTTGCGAACACGGAGGGTGCGAGGCTGATTCGCATTCAGTCGTCGGCTGTGAGAATTCAGTGGTCAATATTAATGGAAAGTGACATATTCGAGCCTCGATAATTTTCCTTAAGGGTGACGGGCCTTTCGGCCCTGAACCCGCTCGTCATGAAATGACACCTTCCAGAGCGATTTTCGCAGAAAAACGCTTCATAGGCGGCAGACTATTTTTTCGTAGAAAAAATATGTTGAGAGCCAAAACTTTCCTTATCTTGAAATAGCCAGTGGGTGAGGAATGCGAAGCATCCGAACCCCTGGATACCAGCCCTCAAAAGCAACAGCCATGTAATGGCGGCCCATTCAGGTAACAAATTAAGCATTTCCCTTGAGAATATTGACCATCGACTATTTTCTTTAATTTTCAGACTTGATAAAAGTGCGTTTCTCGAATATTTTAGCAATAACGCCATGAGACGAGCATCCACTTTATCAAATACGGAATCAAACCACTGCAGCGCAGCAGATGGTTTTTATTCTGAGATTGAAGGAGATGCAGGGATACGCGAAGTTGAAGATAAAGTAAAAAATCACTTAGTTTTGGGTAGAGAAAGTATTAATAAAAAATTTTCTATACGAAATGATTATGTAGGTCATCCTAGTTTTGGAGCAAAACCACATATTAACGTAGAGGTTGATGGCATTAAATTCCATTTGGATTATGTACCAAAACAAGCACCAAACAATTTGTATAATAAAAGTAAAAGTTATAATAAAAATAAAAGTCCAAAGAAAGAACAAAAATGAGAGAATATAGACATTATACTTGTGATGAATGTCATCATTGGATAATTATTAAGAGCGACAGTATGCTACCAGATGAGAAGGACGAACATTTTTGTAAATATGGACATGAAGCAGTTGAGTGTTCAAGATACAAACCTGCAGATGAAGTTCAATTTTCAATTAAATATTCAATTGATGGAATTAGTATTGAATCAGGTCTAACCGAAATTTTTTTTCAAATAGAGATTCTTAATCCAGAGGATAAACTATTTTTATCATCCCAAAGGATATTCACCTGGGATGAAACTTTAAGATTTATCGATTTATTTAAGTACAGGACAATAGAAGATGCCTTAAAATTATGGAAACAGCGATTTTTTAAATATTCTATTAAAAATTTCGATGATAAAAAGGTTATTTCTATTGAAAAGAATGAATATTTAATAAAGAACTTAACCAATAGTGAAATGTATAACTATCATATTTTGGTAAGACCATCTTCGAGAATAAATGGTAATGAACCATGGTTTACTAAACATTTTTATCTTGTTTTACTCGATGAAAATAAACACGATATCATACAATCAAATAATTATTACGAAATCTTAATAATATTTAAATTGCTTAACGAAATAAAATGTTTTTCAAGAACTCGAGTAGAGGAGTGGTGGTTAAATATGTTTGGCAAAACTTTCTATACTCGGATTGATGATACATGGTGCTGACAGGATGAAATCCCCCACCCGGGTGATTTTTTTACGATTTCCCCACCCGGGTTGATTTTTTATATTCCACCAGTTGGTAGTAATCCTGCGGGAGGAATAGAAGTCGTTGTTCCTGATAATGGTGTGCCGATTGAAAGCTTTAGTATAATTAAATAAGGAGCTATTATGAATAGAGACTTTTATAGAGAGGCTATTGAGATCTCGAATAAAATGGAAAAAGAGGGGCTACTTAAAAATTCACAAATAATACGAAATTTAATCGAAAATGGGTCAACTGGCACAGAAATACTTATGACACTACATTTTAATCTCGGTAACATTATTAAAGAACGCCTAATATCGAATAGGGATTTAATGGGCAGAATAAGTGATTTATATGAAGCAATTGATAAAATACTTAAATAAATAGTTAAGTGACCCCCTCGTTAAAAAGGATTCCTCTCTTTTCGGGTGGAAAAATCCCCCACCCGGGTTGATTTTTTTTATTGAATTTCTGTGGTCTGGGTAGGGTTTTAAGGATTTCGATTTTGGGTGGTTTTCTCTGGTTTTTGGGTTTCGTTTGCGGGCTGAAAGTGGGCTCAAATATACTGAAATCGATGCTATAGATACACCTATCCGTCGGTTTAGCAGTTTTCAGGTTGTCTGGGGCACGAGGATTCTACTCGAAGGGTGGGGATATTACGAAGATGACGTGCTCGAGGGAGACTTTAACATTCTGATGAAGGCGCATCTTGTAGGTGCCAAGTGGGCACAAATTAACCGTCCGGGGTTATGTTTTTTTTGGTACGCCTACGATATCCTTGGAAATCTCACGCAGAAAAACACCGTGCGACGCTCAATGCAGGGCGGAACTCTCCTCGAAGAGCCAAACCCTGCCGACGAGTTCTATAAAACATGGTTTGGCACTGCAAGTTACGGCGCAGGCGGCAACGCTGGCCCTGATGCCATGTCCTCCGCCGGTGATGGAGCCGGAAACTCCATCACCATAAACTACGACAACGCCGGTAACATGCTCAACCTCACGGTCCTGAGCACCTCTGACGGTTCAAAAGTCTTCACCTACGAGTGGGATGAATTTAATCGCCTCAAGTACGCAAAACGCGCCGGCACAAACGTTTCCGACTACGAAGCCCTCTACAACTACGACTATGGCTCCGTGCGCATCGGAAAGATCGAAAAGAAACTCGTCGACCAGGCTGTAAACTACGAAACCACCCTCTACGTCAACGACGCCGTAGAAGAGCGCCTGATCCGCAAGTCCGCCTCTCTGACGGAATACGAACTTGTACGATACATCTTCGACGGTTCCCGGCTCCTTCGTCTCGACTGGAACAACACCGGAAGCGACTCTGCCTTCACCCGTCGCTGGATGCACCCGGATCACCTCGGCACAGCATCCCTCATCTCAAACGATGCCGGTGACGCCGAAAGCATCACCATTTACCTCCCAT
>JAHJMN010000173.1 GCA_018821305.1 Myxococcota bacterium | reverse complement strand
CCACCGGTTATTCCAAGTTTCATGAGATCTCCAATCAATTTATTAAAAATTCTATCCGGCCACTAGTAATAAATTCAACACCTTGCGGTTACTGTCCTGAGCGAAAATCCGGCGAAAAATTTGAAAAACTGTATTTCAGGACAGTAACTAAGTCATTATCGAAAATCGAGCTAACAACACTCGAATCAAAAAGGAACAAATCATTCAAAACGCAGGAGATATATTAACGTCAATACCCCCATGAGTCAAACCGCATTTCAGGTGAAAGAAAACGAAACCTTCAGAACATAAACTGTTTTCTTAAAATGCTGAAGGGACTTCCTGAATGTTCTTGCTTTTATTTAAATATGCTGTTTTATTAACAATATCAACTAATACGGCTTATCCGAACAGCATTGGGTCTAGTTGTATATGAAGTGGAAGGGGGCGAGGGATTTAGCTTCGTTCATGAGGCGGATTCCTTCTTCGACGTTTCCAGAGTTCAGTTCCTTATGGGCTTTTTCCATTAGTTTTTCGTGTTTTTTGACTTTATCCGGGAATTTTTGATTGTAATACGGGATGAAACTCTGGAGATTTATGTTGTACCTTTTTGCATAGAGCTCAATAACAGCCGGATAAACTCGACCCTGAGACAAATCATAACCTATGCGGCGTTCAGGGTTGCCAAGGACACCGGAAAGTCTTTTTACAAGATCGATGCCATCGTGGAGTAGTCTTGATTCATGCTCAGGTATCCCCTGAAATTGAATTGAAAGCTGTCTGATGAGGTCATCACAGCGTTTTCGGACCTCCTCATCAAGGGCATTGAAGCTTAAAGTTAATGTTCCATAGTAATCCATGAAAGTTGCATTTTCCAGAAGCTCCCGGGCAACTTTAACGGCGTCGTCCTTTTGCTCTGCCGTAACGGTTTTTCCGTCAACGATGGGTTTCATTGTGCTTTTGATATTTTCGATGAGTTTCTTAAGTTCTGAACTGCTTTCAGGAATAATAAACTCAATGCCCATGGCAGGACCCCGGGGTGGATCAACAAAACGGACAATTTTTCCCTCCAGTCGTATCAGGTTGCCATCAACCATATTGGCTAGCCTGATTTCCATAGGCTCCATTGCCTTGGGAAGATTCGGGGATTTGATGAGCAGCCCACCAAGGCTTACATCCAGGATTATGCCATAATTCCAGGCCCTCATACTGCTCGTTTGATACAGAACGGGGGCCTCATATTCAAATCGTTCAAATCGTCTTTCTCGAAAAAGCATATTGACTCCTGTAGGTCGTTCGTGTCCTGGAAACTGGAATCGTATTCTCAGAACTATGACCCATGAGATTATGAGTTATCATCGGCAGTGAAACCGGAGATAAAATAATCCATATGTTTCCTATTTTCGGCAGAGATTTGAATTTCTTTACTGAGTTTTATCCGTCTTAATCTTTTTCGGGAAAAAACATTCTGTCTCCCCAGCGAAGTTTGAGAGAAGAACCATAAGCAGCCAGTTCATTGATCCGCATAATCAATCCTTCAAACTGACGACGATTTAAAAGAGCCCCCAGACAATTATTAATGTCAGATTTCTTGAGTTTTATTAAATTGGACCAGGTTTTTGTGTTCAGAACTGTAATCTTTTTAAGAAGATAGAATCTCCAGTTTCTTTTCCATTCCTGCTCCGGAGTGAAGGCTGCTCCATTATCAATAAAATATAAATTATCTCCACCATCTCTGAGGAGATTGCCTCCGGAAAACCGGTCATAATTGTTTGTCAAAAAATCTATTAATATCATATCACTAAGTTGTCTGAGTAGTTTCAGATCAGTACTTTCGGAAGCAGATGGCGAAGATAAAAGACTCATTATATTTTCATCAGGCTCCCAGTTTGTAGCATCACTTATCCAGACAATTGCAGCACCATTTATCCAGGATTCTTCCGTTAATACATGTTTTTTAAATATTTCCTGAAGTTTCTGATCTTGATGATTTGATACAATATTTCTAAGTGTGCTTGTGGAAACCTGACGAACTGTGGCGGGTGGTATGTTGTTAATTCCCAGAAGTTTTGCAAGTCGAAATGCAGCAATCTCACCTTTCCAGTTTGCAAAATCCATTTTTCGATGGGCTGGCTTGAAAACACCCAAAAAATCCACTCCTGTGTTTTTGGGTGCATTTACATTGAACCTGAATTTAACGGTTCGCCCGCCGGTTTGGGCAAGCCAGATCCTGCTTAATCGTTCATAACTAAGTATATCTAAGACCGCTCCCATATTAAGACCTGAAAAGTACCCGGAATTGATCTCTTTGCACACCATGTTCTGTTCGTAAACGGGGATGTCAGGAGTCAGAATATCCTTTCGCGGAGCAGATAATTCATCCGGAAGGGCAGGGGAGTATTCAATTTTTATTTTAATGCCTTTTATGTCGAAAAATCCCTGCAGTGCCCCTGCAAGTGAGTGCGCTTTCTCAGGATCCCGTGAATAAATCCGGAAAACCTTTCCTTCAATTACAAAATCCGCTGTTCTAATCCAGTTACTCTCAGGTTTTGCAGGGGTGCCTGCAATAAGAAAAGCGCAAGGAGCATTAATGTTTGTTTTTTTGTTGTAAAACCATTTCAGGACCTCAGAGTTTTTAAAACAGGGCGTGGTTGTTTGTTTTTGCAAAACCAACGCAGCTTTCCGGCATCCGGAAAGGTATTGGCTGGATTTTTTTAATGAAAGGATGTTCACTCCAGACACAAAGGTAAAAACTATCATTAATAACGATGAGTAAAGAACGAGATTCCCTCGGGTTTCAATAAACATCTTAAGCAGAAACGGTAATGAACTGATTGTTGCAATCGCCAGAATTGAGGTGGAAAATGGGTGGATGACTGCACCGCAAAGGGCAAATATACCCAGAAATTGAGCTTTGCGAGAAGAGGTTTCTCTGAATAAAAGTAGAGCAATGCCAAGGAATATTAAAAGTAAGGAATAAATTCCTGAAGAAGGCTCAGGACGTAGAAAACTTCGTAAAATGGCTGGAAAAGGACTCGATAAAGTAAGAATCAAATACTGGCTCAGAATGAAAATTGGAAATACCATGACAGTAAAGAGAAGGAACCTGTGAAAATGGCTGTGATTATCGTCAAATATGGCAAATGGCAGGATAAGAAGAAACAACGGAGACCATAAGACGGAGAAAAAAGCCAGGGGCAGGAAAACCAGTGAACTTTGTTCCCATGCCTTATTCAGAGAAGTGAGAAGAAGTACAGATAAAATTACCGGTGAGCCGGAAATTACTAAATGCGGAAGTCTGATGAAAAAGATTCCAGCACAGAAAAGAAAAATATAACTGATTTTAAAAGATTTCAGTTCTGAATTTATAATGCCAATGAGGGTAATGGCGAAAATAAAATTAATGATCAGGATAACTGGAAATTTTATTAAAGAATCCGCAAAATGGGCCAGATTCCAGATTGGAAACGCTGATAACAGAGCATTCTTAACAGATCCCGATGCGAAAAGCCAATTTGTTTTATGTATTGATTCAATGGGATAGACCCAATCGTTAGTATTTATAAGGAAGTAAATTGCCAGTGTCGAGAGGAATAAAAAACCGGCGAAAAGGGCAAAAGGGTCCCGTTCGTCAGTAATAAATTCACTTTTCATTTAACCTGAATATCAGTGGGATTTATCATTTTGCCATCCTTATAAACGATAATAAAATCAATTTCAAAGGAGTCGGTGGCTATTTGATTTCCCTTTTCAAGGGCGGGACTGAAGATGCTGTCAATGAGGACTTCCCAGTGGACCATACCATCTTTTCCAATTACCAGCTCGGTAAAGACGTGATCATCTTCCCCATTTGTAGTACCTCGACTGTAAACAGTGAAACCCATGGCTGGCAGCTTTAATAGTGTCTCAAGGGGGATGGTGTCAGGGCCAGGGACAGTTCGGATAACATTGCTGCCAAGTCGTTTTTCAAGAAAATACCCATCAATAGCCGAAGAGATATCACCAACAGTATCAAAATCAATTACACTGAAAAAATCTTCCATGTGTTCTTTGATCAGGATTTCGTTTTCACGGGTGAGGTACGGCCTCACATCGTATGAATACATTATTGTTATTACACCGTTTTTTAAATTAATGGGTGTATTCGGGATTGCAGGATTTCCCGACATAAATTGCGAAGTAAGATCATTGAATAATTGTATACAATCAAGAACATTCTCTTTTTTGAGGGAGTAAGTCTCAAGATTGTTTAACCCAAATTTTTCCATTCCATGGGTGTGGACCCAGCCCCGACCATCAGCAGAATCAATGTAGTGAATACTGACAAAGTCTTCCGCCCCGAATTTCTGTTTTCCCAGCATGGCTTTAATATTATTTTCAGTAAGAATACGCTGGGCTTTGAGGTCCAGAGCTATTCCATCAATTAAGCGGAACAGACTGGCAAGGACATTTAACGAGGCAATGGATGGCAAAAGACTCGCCTGAGGAGTAAAAAGCAGGTCATAGTGGAACTGACTGACGATATCTTTTTTTACGTCACCGAAACCATTTTTAACCATTCCCGGCATGTTGTCTGAACGGTGAAAGCCTAATAAAACTAATGGCATACCATCAGCACTCATAATGCAGTCATAACTTGGATTTTTTATATAGTTCTTACTTACAGTGAAAGAATACCCGAGAGTAGAAAGTTGATCACTGAGTTGAGTAATAGTAACCGGTGTTCCGTTGCCGGTCCAGAAACTGTAGCCTGGTATGAGTTTTTTTAAATCAAGCATGCAAAAAGTACAACCTTATGCTGTTATCTGCGAAAAGATACAATGAAAGTCAAATGTTTTCAAAATAAACTGTTGTTTATTGTAAGAATATTTTTGGGTCAACTTCTTTCCGATTTATGCACAAAGAAATTAATTTAATTGAATCATAATGTTAACGGATCTGAAAGTCCAATATTTATTCTGTTTTGCAAACTTGCCTTTTCTTGAAATGTTCTTACTTTGTTCGTGGCAGAAAGGTAATGTCTTCAATAGATTTTCGGAACCTGACCAGGGATGGAGACTGATTGCCATGGTGATTAATGAACGACCACAAACCTGTAATTGATTCAGAAATCTGGGATAGAAACAGTTTTCTAAGTAATAATCCAGAATATAGCCTGCTTTTATCTTTTGTTGCCTATGCCTCAATTGCCTGGGTTGTTACTTTGTTGTTTCTATATGTTCCCCCCGTTGCTAATGCAATGCGTTGTGACGGGAACACTGTTTTTTATCAGGGCAAGCTTGTGAACCTTGTATGGGGTGTTTTTGCCCACAGCTCTCTCTCGCACTATGTCTCAAACATGATGTATATCGGAATATTCTCTGCTCTAATAACGGGATGGTTCGGCCATCGCGTTTTCTGGGCATTGCTGGTCCCTGTCGCCGTTTCAGTGCACGGTATTTCTCTTCTTACTTATCCTCCAGGTGTGCAACTTGTTGGATCTTCCGGGCTTGTGTTCATTCTCATTCCCTTCTGGATTGTTATGTTCAGATTTGCAACAGCTCACCAGAGTCCTTTCCGGAAGAACCTTAAAACAGTGGGTGTCGCGTTAATGCTTTTATGGCCCATGGGTTTTTCTCCTTCAACAAGTTATAGAACTCATTACATCGGGATGCTCGCGGGCTTGGTTGCAGGACTGATTTATGGTTTTATTAAAAGAAAAGAAATCCTTCGCAGGAACATTGAATATTGCGCTCAATTAACAGCGGGAATTGATAAAAAACGAAAACCCTAAAGAATTATTCAGAAAATACCGGGTGGTGTTTCAGGATAAGCTCACGATGAACTTTTAAAACAGGATCGGGTAGTGACCAGGGATCGAAGAAATCCCCTTCTATTACTTCAAATTTCTGGATTTTAAAATCCGAGGAAGATGTAAAGGCGGAAAAAACAATTGTGATGGCTCCCTCAGAATACTGATTCACTTCGAGCAGTTTATAATCAACTGGAATCAAACCCGTTTCTTCAAAGACTTCTCTTCGAGCGGCATCAAAAACATCTTCGCCTTTTTCAACATAACCTCCTGGAAACCCCCACATCTGGTTTTTCCAGAAGCGGTGTTTCTGAAGGTAAACCCGGTTGTCAGGATTGATTACCATAACCGCAGTACCAACGCGATACGAAGGAATTATAAGTTTTCCAAAAGTCTGGGCAGTTGCAGGAATAAGTCTGGATGATATAAATTTAAACATTGTTTCGATCAGGATTCTCAGTGTCTAGAGTGGCCAATAATAGAAAACCTTTGAACTTCCCTTTTTTACGAAAAGTATTTGGACATAACTGCAGGGTGGAAGCTTTTCATCATTGGTTTTAAGGGAAAAAAGAAAAAAATTATCGACCGTTGTCCAGCATTCAATTTTTTCTTTATACTGAGGATATAGATTAAGGGCCAGAGACAAGGCACTTTTAATATCTGTAGCTGTTTCTTTGCCTTCTCTAACCATTCCACTGGGGGATTCCATGTTTAAAGTTGGTTTTAAAGTGTTCAAAATAGCTTCCGGAGGCGATTTCTGAACAGGCATTGTGGTGGTTTTGCCCCCGGAACCTGAGCATGAAATTGCCAGGATAGTAATAGCCAGGATCAGAAAGTTTTTCATAAGGTATTCCTCCAAACGACGATAGTTTCAAAAAATCTCTCTCACAAAGTGAAGTGAGGAGGCGACAGACAGCTGCTTAGCAGATGCCCTCATCATAGTCCTGAGCAAGAAATAGACGAAAAGTTGAAAAAAGTGCATTACAGGACATTGCAAGGACAAAGATAAACACTCATATAGTTTTCGTCAATCTTTGGGATATTTTTTAGGGTATTTTGAATGAAAGGATGGAAGAGAAAGGGGATCAACGCTTAAGAGACTTTAAAATCAGGTCTCGTCAAGCCATTCAGGAGCTTCGCCCTTGCGTACCGCAGCTTCATCTTTATGCATGTGGCATACTCGATACTTTTTACCGCTACCGCAGGGACATGGCCCATTTCTCGGAACACGTTTGAGAAGCTTTCGATATTCCAGCTTGCCTGGTTTCTCCCCAGTGGCATCAGCGCCATCACGACCACCACCACTCAGTCGTGCGGAACCGGAGTGTTGTTTATGCTCATATTCTGGAAGCTCATCAGTTTCTTCTTCAATTTGAATTTCAAATATTCGACGAATTACTTTCCGCTTAATATCAGCCATCATTTCTTCAAAGAGATTGAATCCCTCTTTTTTATACTCAAGCTTGGGGTCCTTCTGTGCATATCCACGAAGGCCAATTCCTTCTCTAAGGTGATCCATGCGGCGGAGATGTTCAATCCATTGTTCATCGATTTCATCAAGATAGTAATGTCGTGCGAAAAACAGGAACTGAATGGTTCCCATGGAATCTTCTTTTTTAATGATATCCTTTTCCACAAGACCGAAAATGTGTTTGGCATAAATCCCTGGATCCGCAGCCAATCCGGCTGGTATCTCAACTGCCCGTTTAAAGACATTTTTGAGTTCTTTTAACAGTTCGTTAATTTTCCAGTCTTCAATATGAACTTCCGGTGGACAGTGCTGTCCTATTAAATTACCAAGGTGCTCATCGATTAGATCGAGAATGCGTTCCCTTTGCTGGATAAGTGATGCCGAAATTACACTTACGCATTTCTCTATGGCACTTTCTCTTGATCCACTTGGGGAAAGTTCGTCTTCAAGGGGAACAACTGCTCCGAAATGCCTGTAGAGTTCATGTTTGATCCGCAGGGGTTCGAGTTTCAACTCTGCAAATGGGATATCCGGGATATCGTCAGGATTATTTTCCCAATCAATTCCACGTTTTGTTGCAATTTCCTTCTTCTTGTCATCAATAAAGAAATCAATGATTCTCTCGGACCAGGGCCTGATTCGTTCCCCAAGGGATTCCGTAGTCCAGGGACCACTGATATCAGGAACGCGGGCAGTTTTTCCAGCTTTTACTTCTTCAGGGCTTAGATCTTCCAGGGCATAGTATCCTTCAAGAACCTGTCTTCGAAGTTTGTATATTGCCTGACGCTGATTATTCATAACATCGTCATATTCGAGAAGGTTTTTGCGGATATCGAAGTTCTGAGCTTCAACTCTTCGCTGACTGTCTTCAATGGAACGTGAAACGAAGCGATGCTGAATCGGCTCATCTTCGGGCATCTTAAGCCATTCCATCATTCTTTGAAGTCTGTCACCTCCGAAGATACGCATAAGGTCATCTTCGAGGCTTATGTAAAAACGGCTCTTTCCGGGATCGCCCTGACGCCCTGCACGACCACGGAGCTGATTATCGATACGACGGCTCTCATGGCGTTCGGTTCCGAGGATGTACATGCCACCTGCATCAAGCACTTCTTTTTTCTCTGCGATGCATTGCCCCCGATACTTCTCAAGTGCCTCATTGTATTTTTCGAGCTCTTCCTCATCCGGGACTTCCTTTCGGGCGAGAAACTCCGGGTTGCCTCCGAGATGAATATCGGTTCCACGACCCGCCATATTGGTGGATATGGTTACGGCACCTTTTCGACCGGCCTGAGCAACGATGTCTGCTTCCCGCCAGTGGTTTTTAGCGTTCAGAACTTCGTGAGGTACATTGTATCGATTTAAAATTCGACTCAGAACTTCGGTTTTTTCTACACTGACCGTACCCACAAGTACCGGCTGCCCTCTTTCATGACAGTCTTTAATATCCGCAGCAACAGCCCTGAATTTGGCAGCTTCATTTTTGTAAATAAGATCATCATGGTCAATACGGATAACGGGGCGGTTGGTGGGAATTACAAAAACATTCAGTTTATAGATTTTCTGGAACTCTGCAGCTTCCGTTTCCGCAGTACCAGTCATACCACCGAGTTTTTTATACATACGGAAAAAGTTCTGATATGTAATAGTAGCAAGAGTCTGATTCTCTTCTTCAATTTCAGCATTTTCTTTGGCTTCAATTGCCTGGTGGAGACCATCAGACCATCGACGACCTTCCATTTTACGACCGGTAAATTCATCAATAATAACTACTTTGCCGCGTTCAACAAGATAGTTTACATCGCGCTTATAAAGGCTGTGAGCCTTAAGTGCTGTACTTACATGGTGAAGCCACTCAATATTTTTAGGATCATAGAGATTTTCAATTTCCAGTTTGTCTTCTACAACGCCAACGCCGTGGTCTGTGAGCATTGCCGTGTGGCCTTTTTCATCCACTGTAAAATCAATGTCTCGCTTCAGGAAGGGAATGACATCATTAACTTGAACGTAAAGATTTGCAAGTCCTTCCGCAGGGCCGCTGATAATAAGTGGAGTGCGGCTTTCATCGATGAGAATGGAGTCAACTTCGTCAACAATTGCATAATTAAGAACGCGCTGTACGTATCTTTCGATGGAATCTTTCATATTGTCACGGAGATAGTCAAATCCAAATTCTGAGTTTGTTCCGTAACAAATATCGCAGCGATATGATTGTTGTTTTTCATGGTCAGACTGACCGTGGATAATTTTACCTACCGTAAGACCAAGAAAATTATATATTTTACCCATCCAGTCGGCGTCGCGGCTTGCAAGGTAGTCGTTTACCGTAACAAGATGTGCTCCGTCTCCTGTCAATGCATTGAGATAAAGGGGGAGAGAAGCAACGAGGGTTTTACCTTCACCGGTTTTCATTTCGGCGATGGATCCTTCATGAAGAACCATCCCGCCTATTAACTGAACGTCAAAATGACGCATTCCCAGAGCTCTGATGCCTGCTTCGCGAACCGTGGCAAATGCTTCCGGGAGCAGTTGATCAAGGGTTTCTCCCTTTTTTAGCCTTTCCCTGAATTCTTTGGTTTTATTCTTGAGCTGCTTATCAGTAAGCTTACGGAATGAAGGCTCCAGCATGTTAATCGCATCAACCCTCGGTTGAAGTGATGCCATTTTTCGTTCGTGCGATGTACCGAAAAGTTCTTTAAGACCCATGTTGTTATCCTCGAGATTAGTTTGTTCGTGACCTGTAATTCGCTTCGCGAAGGATTTTATTAAAGATCCTAACAGGCCACTACAATAAATTCAACACCTTGCGGTCACTGTCCTGAGTAAAAAATCGATTAAAAATTTGATTACTTGTATTTCAGGACAGTAACTTGTTTGTGACTATTGCTCCACGCTGAAAAAATGTGGAAAATCAAAAGGACAGTCACTGCAAAATTCAGGCAATTGGGGGCGAAATTGTCACTCCCGTTCTCCCGAATGAGTCAAAATAACCAAAAAATAATAAAAGTCCATTCTTTATGATCTATTTTTCTTTATAAGGAAGGTGGAAGTTGTTAGAAACACTTGGGATAAAAATTCAGGCATGTCAGACTTTATTGATGTAAAGAGAAATAGAAAAATAATTTTAAAAACTTTCAGAGTTCTTTTAATTACCGCTATAATCTTCGGTAGTTTAGGGATCTTTATGTTTTTATTGTCTTTTCATTTGAAAGGTGTGATTTCAAAGTATTTATCCATGGGTATGGGTTTGGTTACATTATTTGTGGGAGCTGCGTCGTTTGTCAGGAGTATCCGAGTTTTTCTGCCCGGCGGAAGAAATCTAAAAAATATTATTGATGGAAACGGTGACGTCGTCTGGTTTTATACTGGGGATTCAAAAACTAACACCGGTTCCTTTTTCCGCATAGTGTACACCTGGGATAGAAAAGGGCGGAATAATAATTTTATATGTGACAACGAAGATGCAGATTATCTTTTAGATCGCCTGGTGACTCAGTATTCCGGAGCTAAATCCGGAAACACAGACGGTGATTATGAAAAATATAAAGAAAATCCATCTATTTTCAATAGTAAGTAGGTTGTAAATTCAGTAATTTGCTAATAGATCTTTATTGTATCTAAAACACCAAAATTCAGCTTTCCTGCAAAGAATTTTCTGATATTCTCCCTCGCGTTGTTTTGAATAAAAAACTGCCCATTCCGTATGTGGGCCTGCAGGTTTTATTCTGCAGTAAAGGAGTAGATATTAATGAAATTAAAATTGAGTTTTATTGTGGCGTTATTCGCAATGAGTCTTCTGTTTTCCGGTTGTCCAGGTCCACAGCCGGTAAATCAGCAGGGAACAGATCCCCAGGGTCAGGGTCAGGTTGAGACTCCACAGGAGATCCAGGTGCCTGAACCACCCAAACCCGAAGAAGTTCAGCCTGAAATTATTCAGCAGGATGTTGTGATTGAAGTCAAACTTCCGGAACCTCCCGCTCAGCCTGAACAGGTTGTTGTTGAAACAGATATAGCTCCCCCTGCTGGAGAAGAAACTGTTACCGTAGTTGAGCCTCCTCAGGATACAGTTGTTACAACAACTACTATTCCTGATGATTACCTTCCTCCGCAGATCGATTATGTGAAGATCGTTCCTCCGAACTATGCATATTGTCCCGGTGGATCATATAAATATAAAGGAAGATGCATTTGCCCTCCAGGAACACTGTGGAGCCGCTTCTCTTCCAGATGCGTTACAAGAGCCACTTTAATTCCCAGACTCTGTACTAACGGCAGTGCCTGGAATGGTACCCGCTGCGCATGTGCTTATGGAAAATACTGGGATACAAAGGCCAGATGGTGTCTTTCTACTGCAACGCGTCCTGCTTGTACCAGAGGAACAGTATGGAACGGATCCGTTTGTGCTTGCCCCGCAAATACATATTGGAATAGAGCTGCCAGACGTTGCGTTAATAAACGTATCCCCGTTTGTACCCGCGGTACAATGTTAAGAGGAAACAAATGCGTATGTCCGAAGGGCACATACTGGAATTCATCCTCCAACTACTGCACTCGTCCACTTCCAAAATGCCCGGCTAATACAAGACTTATCAATGGCGTATGCCGTTGTCCTTCGGGAACTCATTGGACCGGTCGTGCTTGCGCTGCTAAATTTAAATGTCCCGGTAACATGATTATGACCGGAAACAAATGCACTTGTCCTTCCGGCACCTACTACGCTGCAGGCAGATGTATCAACAGACCCTACCGTTGTACCGGTGGTGCTGTATGGCAAAATGGCCGCTGCGCATGTCCCGCTGGAACTCTCTGGAGTTACAGATTCAACAAATGTAAAGTACGTGAGATTACATGCCCCGGTGGCGCTATCTGGAAAAACAACAAATGCGCATGTCCCGCTGGCGAAATCTGGTCTGCTGCTGGAAAACGTTGTGTCAGCGCTCTCCGTTGCCCCGGTAACATGATGCTCTCAAACAACAAATGCGTATGTCCGGTTGGAACATTCTGGAACGCATCACAGCGTCAGTGTCGTCGTGTTCTTTCCTGCCCCATGGGTATGAAATACGATTATCGCGCTGACCGCTGTGTCAGTGCTTACAAATGCCCCGCTGGAAAACATTATGATTTCAACGCAAAACGTTGTGTTTCTAAGCTCGTTTGCCCCGGAAATATGATTAATGCTGGTGGTCACTGTCAGTGCGCTGCTGGAACTCACTGGAACGGCAAAGCTAACCGCTGCGTTAAAAGGGTTGTAGAAGTTCACAGACCCAAGTGTTCCGTTGATACCCGTTATGACGCTGTTCTTAACAGATGCGTTAAAATTCGCCCAAAATACGATCCCTTCAAACCCGTTACATGTCCTGCTGGCAAAGTATATGACGCTACCGTTCGCAGATGCGTAATCCGCAGAATCGAAACAGCTCCTCGTTGTATCGGTGGAAAACTTGTAAGAGGCAAATGTGTATGTGCAAGAACACAAACTCTCATCAACGGAAGTTGTATTAAACCCGTTGTTTGCCGCAATGGAATGGTTCGCCTCATCAACAACACCTGTGCTTGTCCCGCTGGCATGGAACAGCAGGGTAATCGTTGTGTTAAACCACTTCGCTGTATGAACGGCATGGTAAAAGCTGGTAATAAATGCAAATGCCCCATGGGTATGATCGAAAAACGTGGCCGCTGTGAAAAACCCCTTATGTGCCCCAAAGGCATGGTTAAAAAAGGCAACAAATGCGCATGCGCCGCTGGCATGATCGAAATGAATGGTCGTTGTGAAAAACCCGCAAGATGCACCAACGGTATGGTTCGTCAGGCGAACAACACCTGCGCATGTCCCGCTGGCATGGAACAGTTGGGTAAAAAGTGTGTAAAACCCGTTCGCTGTATGAACGGTATGGTAAAAGTTGGTAATAAATGCAAATGCCCCATGGGTATGATCGAAAAACGCGGCCGCTGTGAAAAACCCCTTATGTGCCCCAAAGGCATGGTTAAAAAAGGCAACAAATGCGCATGCGCCGCTGGCATGGTCGAAATGAACGGCCGCTGTGAAAAACCCCTCGTATGCAAAAACGGCATGGTAAAAGTCGGCAACAAATGCAAATGCCCCGCTGGTATGGAACAGAAGGGTCAGATGTGCATGAAGCCTGTTCAGTGCAAAAACGGCATGGTAAAAGTTGGTAATAAATGCGCATGCCCCGCTGGTCAGAAGGTCGAAAACGGCCGCTGTGTAAAACCCCTCGTATGCAAAAACGGCATGGTAAAAGTCGGCAACAAATGCAAATGCCCCGCTGGTATGGAACAGAAGGGTCAGATCTGCATGAAGCCTGTTCAGTGCAAAAATGGTATGATTAAAGCTGGCAACCGTTGTGTTTGCCCCGCTGGTCAGAAGGTCGAAAACGGCCGCTGTGTAAAACCCCTCGTATGCAAAAACGGCAAAGTAAAAAAAGGCGATCGCTGTGAATGCCCGAACGGTACAATCGATCGTGGTGGCCGCTGTGTTAAAGCTGGAAATGCCAATACTCCCAAGAAAAACCCCAAGAACCCCCAAAAAGATCCCCGTAACATGGGCGTAAGACACAAAACCGGAAGATAGTTTTTCCGTTCTCCCCTTTTCCTCTCTTATAAAAAAATAAATAAACAGGGATTATACTCATTGCTGAGCCCCACGCCTGCGGCATCGAAAACATTCCGCTAGACCGCTTCCTAAGTAATACGATTGTGAGTTATTTTAAAGAAATGCTTCAGGAAAGAGCCCCTGATTTCCTGTTCCTGCTACTGATTTCCTGTTTATCTGAAATTTTTTAACAGGGACTCAGGTAGGCAGGCAAACAGGGCCAGGCGCAGGACGTAAACATTCAACATCAAAGCATAATTACAAAGACTGGAAGCAAATATTCACTTTTCCCGTTTCGATCCTTTTACTCATGCGCTAGACCGCTTTCGATGTAATACGATAGTAACTTAATTTAAAGAAATGCTTCAGGATATAGCCTGATTTTCCTGTTTCTGCTACTGATTACCTGTGTTCCTGATTTTTTTAACAGGTAATCAGGAAGTCAGGAAAACAGGCACGCAATTTCGCGCAGCGGAATGCAAGCAGTCAGGCTCAGGGCGTAACCATTCAATATAAATTAATAATTAAAAATAACGTAATTTTTAATTCAATTTCCCAATTTCGCGCAGCGGAATGCAAGTGGGGAGGGGGGTTATTGGGCGTTACAGGTGGAATCAAGGGGAAGGAGTTCATCACCTCGACCGCCTTCGTAGGGAGGCTTGCTGACATCATAGGTTTCCGGTGTTTCGAGAATGTTGTAAAGAGCCTGATAGAAAGCATCATAATTCCAGGTAGAGTAATCACCGGAGAATGTACCGGAAACGCAGACATATTTATCTCCGGAGCAGAAAGTGAGTTGCTCACATTCTGTATCCCTGGAAGTGGCATCTTTGAGATTTGCATCGCCATACATTCCTGTTCCACTAATGAATACAAGTCTGACATCGGAGGAATCAGAATCCAGAACTGCCTGATAGGGGTTGTCTCCCATGCGGCCGAAAACAGTGATATCTGCTTTCATTCCCACTTCAAGGGTTCCGATGTGGTCCGCAAGACCCAGTACTTCAGCCCCATCAGCTGTTGACATACGCCAGATTTTTTCCGGAGTAAGTTCCGTGATTCCTTCGGTCTGTCCATAAGCCCAGGCGTAGCGCATTTCCGAGAGCATGTCGTCTTCACCGGAGGGGGTCCAGTCAGGGCCTATGGCGATGGTGAGTCCGGCATCAAGGAATTTTTTAATGGGAGCAGTCACCCCGTAAAGGGCAATATTTGAAGATGGAGACCAGACTATTTTTGCTTCATAGTCAACACAATCCTGTATCTGGCGATCAAAAAGCGGAACGGAATGGATTAGAATAGATGTACCATATTCAAGAAGATTAACTCCATTATGGCGATTTTCGCGTGGATCCAGACCTGCGTAGGAATCAAATTCTTCGGTAATATAGTTACCTTCGTAACCCTCTGCCATGTGTACGTGGTGTCTGGTAATGGCAGGATCTCCTGTGAAATCAGCAACCATGTCCTGGGCGTCAGCATCGGTTATGTCTCTGACACTGGCAATACTTCCCGTCATATGATCGGCTCCGAGATCGTGGTATCGATTTGCATTTCGCACTCCGCCATTAATGCAACTACCGGAAGCACTGGGCTGGCCCTGCATAGTCGTTGTTCCGTGAATGAGAGATCGAAGTTCGCCCCAGATTGAAGCCGGGCAGAAATGGTCGTTGGAGGAGCGATGCTTTGAATAAGGCAGGATATGAAGCTCATACTGAGGATCTTCAGCCCATTCATAGCGGTTACCGAACAGTCTGGGAGGATCAGGAATCCATTCCGGGAGGAAATTGTAAGACATATGGTTGTGAGCATCAATCAGACCGGGACTGATGACTCCGTTGGTTTGAATTACCGTTGCTGTATCGGCCCCCGTCGTTTGTGAACAATCTTCAGAAACACATGTAATGATATCATTAATAATCAGAACTTCGCCGGGATTAATTACGCGGTCGGGAGCCAGAACAACACCTTTCAGTAGATAGCCGCCGGAGCCTGGGGTCAGAACCTGTGCCGGGGGACTTTTTACAGTTTCTCCCGATTGGAACGTACAACCGGTAGTATCAAAGGCCGTACAATCGTCACCGCATAGCAGTGTACCCCCCGTATAGCCTGTGTTAATAGTTATGCACGTCTGATCAGCGAGATTTGTCGCGTCACAGATTTCCCCTGTTTCAATAACGCCATTTCCACAAACAGATGTAGTATTATTTGTATTATTGGTATTATTTGTATTGGTGTTATTTGTATTGTTTGTGTTATTAACCGAAGTCTTTTTGGGATCACGGCACCCGAAGAAGGTTAAAAAAACTGCAAGGAGAATTGTTGAATTTTTCATTCAGTTATCTTTCGGTTCTATGCGAATGCGTTCATAATCGCATTCAAGTTGATTTAAACACACAATCTCATTCTTAATGTCCTGCGTTGGATTTCGTCGTTAACTTGAAAAAGATAGTATTACAGGACATTAAGTCATTATCCCGGAAAAATGCGTAGTGTCAAATACGATGTCCAATAAATTGAAATTTAGTCGAATTTTAAAAATTACCGCATTGATTTCCACATTAAGAGATTTTGTTGTCCCTTTTTCCAGTTCAAATCATCGGCAATTTGTTCAGCTTTTTTGAGTAGTTCCTGAACAACGGGTAATTCGGTGTTATAAAGCAGGTTTAATAGAGAAGAAATTGTTTCAAAAACCTCAACCAGCATATCGTTATTTTCGTACTCCGAAATTATTTGGAGAGTGTGTAAAACGGCAATATCAGTACTGCCTTTTTCAATAAGGGTTCGGGAGAGATGACCCTCCATGAGCACCCTTGCGTCAAGATTGTCAAAAGAACATAGCCATGCTGTTTTCATCCATAATTCGTTAACCTCACTATTAGATGAAAACCCCGATGCAGAATTGAGAAAGATTTCCGTCATCAGACTGGTTTTGAAAATATCCGAAAACCTTTGAGATAAGAAATTCCACCAGTTATCCACACTGCCGGACTCCTGGAACAGCTTTTGGGCGGAAAGAATGAAATGGGCAGGGTAGTCCATTTCTGTTGATTCGAGGGTAGTAATAATATCAAAAACTTCCTTTGCCTTGGTAAATTCACCCTGATCTATGTAGGTAGTGAATAAAAGCATCAGAAAACGGAGGTGAAGATGCTTCTCTTTTTCAAGAAGATTAAGAATCTCCAATAGAGCCGCCTCGACTTTTGAAAAGTGTCCCTCATTATTGAGGATATTTACCCATGACTCAACTGAAGTATAAAGAGTATTAATATCTCTTTTGTAAACTTCGCCGTGGGATGAGATGTGTTTTTTGAAACTTAAAATGGCTTTTTTCAGGTATTTTATTTCGGAATGGTCGCTGCAGGTTTTGTAATTTGATGCAATTTCAGCGTAAATTTCAAAACTTCTCGCATAGTCGCCACTTTCAAAATATAGATCACCTATAACCGCCG
This sequence comes from Myxococcota bacterium, assembly GCA_018821305.1. Classification (GTDB taxonomy): domain Bacteria; phylum Myxococcota_A; class Polyangia; order HGW-17; family HGW-17; genus JAHJMN01. The sequence goes on along the minus strand of JAHJMN010000173.1, from coordinate 44,867 downwards.
GTGATATTTCAATTATACCTGTTTCATGCATTTTTGTCAGTTCGCTGCAGAAATTTCTTTTAAGTTCCATGGGGATTTGAGAAGAAATAACCTGTCTCAAATGGGAATGGCTTATATTCCACGTGTCGTTCCTGCGATAAATAAGCCCCCGGGATTCGAGAAGTTTTAAGGGCATCCGCAGGTTGTCTTCCTCGGTGTCAAGGATCCTGGCATATTCATCGGTACTGAACCCGCCATCCACAAGGGAAGTAAGCCCTAAAATCTCTCTCATTCTTTCGGGGAGTCTTGAATACCTGATTTCCAGTAATTCCGACGGATTATTCAAAACTGCCGGCATCTGTTCTTCCCCTTGAAGATCAATGAATTGCATCATGTAGAGGATGTTGCCATTCATGTTGAGGAGACTGCGCAGTTCACTTGTTGATGGATTGTGTCCTGTGAATCGAGTGAAAAGATCAACGGATTCGCTATCGGATAATTCATCGAGTTTAAAGTCAATAAAACCGGGAAGCGATGTCAAATCCGGAAGGGATTCAATTATTAAAACTGATTTATTATTATTAAAAATATCAGATAGTTGTTCAATGAAGTCAATATCCAGTTGGTAGTCGCTGGTTCCGTGAATATGAATCTGACAAGGGGTTTTTTCTTTGCGGAGTTTCATGTCTACAAATAAACAGATTGCTTTACGACATTGAAGTTTCCACGTCCGAATGTTTGAAACCTGTGGGTTGCAGGACAGTAATTCAAAAATATATCTGGAATAGATGCCGGCTTTTTCCGAATACCTTGTAATGAAATCCATACCCAGGAATTCGGTTATAAGACTTCGTTCAAGACTCCAGGGAAGACCTCGCCCGGATTCTTCCAGGTTTATGTTGTAATATGTACTTCCACAGTTTTCCAGGGCAGATACAATCACAAAAGTCCTTCCGGAGCCATCAATACCTCTTACATGAATATTTCTTGAGCTTTTAATAAGTTTTTCAAGCTCTTTGACTTGATGTGGCCTTGCGATGTGATCCGAACGCGTTTTTAGTTCGCCACTGGATTCAGATGTATAAAGCCCCGTGACAGATTTCTTCTTGCCTGATTTGCTGGAAGAATCATCAACTTCATCATTCAGTGGAATCTCGATGGATTCCAGCCAGTCATAACTGTCCTCACGTGAAGTTTCATCTTCAACGATATCATCAACTTCCACTATATCAAGGGTGTTCATAGTGATAATTTGATTTGAAACAGATGGAATATTAATAGCATGAAGGCATGAGGGACAAACAGAGCATGATGGAGGCAATGAATTGCTGCATATAGGGCATACGGAAAGATCCGTTGCGGAGGAAACAGCCATCCATCCTTCAAGAATCCTGCGGAATTCGGCTGCCGTCGTGATTCGGTCATCCTTCTTTTTTTCAATTGACCACATGATAATTGCTTCGAGGGCCGGAGGGATTTTTCTATTTGAAAATTTAGATGGAGGCGCTGGTTTTTCATGAACATGGCTTATCAGAACTTCCGTGGGGTTCTCACTTACGTAAGGAGGTCGTCCACAAACCATTTCATAAAACATGATGCCAAGGGAATACAAATCAGTTCTTCCGTCAAGAGCCTTTCCTGTAGCCTGCTCTGGAGACATGTATTCTGGTGTTCCCCATACCATTCCGGGTCTTGTAAGTGAATTGTCACTGGAATCGAGCTGTTTAGCTATGCCGAAGTCGAGAACAGTGACATGATCCGAGCCATCCTGAAGTTTTTCAACAAAGATATTCTCAGGTTTAAGATCCCGGTGCACGAGGCCGATTCGATGGGCAGCTTCCAGAGCCAGAAGGATCTGTCGAACCCATGATGCAACTGAGTTTAATGGAATCGATTTTTCGTGTTTGATTATATTGGACAGACTTTCCCCCCGGAGAAACTCCATTACCATATAGATGATTCCCTCATCAGTCTGACCGAAATCATAAATAGTTATGGAATTCGGGTGGTTAAGCTTTGCCGCAAGTCTGGCTTCCCGATAAAACATGGCAACGGCGCGTTCATCTTCAGTATTATCCCCGTGAAGAATTTTTATGGCGACGAGTTTATCAAGGAATCGTTGTTTTCCCCTGTAAACACGCCCCATCCCACCTTCGCCGATATATTCCTCAATGATGTATTTGTTATCGATTTTCTTTCCGATTAGAGGATCGGAAGTATCCTTAGGAATGGAAGATATTGGTAGAATTACCCCGCAATTGGAGCATATTAAAACTGTATCCGGACTTGAAAATCCACAGGATGGGCACTCTTTCATGCCGTTATTATTTATCAGACACCTTTTATTGTCCATATAAAATCTGAAATAAATTCAATGAATATTTGCCAACTCTGCAAACTATGGAAAGACAAAAGGATTTTCCATCACTTGACTGATTTTTTTTCCTGATTTTTGAAATAATAATAGTACCTGAGCACAGCTGGTACATATTTTCTTGTTGATTTAAACGGTGGAATTCCTTTGAACTTTTTCACGGCATTAGGTCCCGCATGGTAAGCAGCGATGGTCAGGATAATGTCTCCCTTGAAGATATTCGCGTTGTAACGGAGTAACCTGGTTCCTCCAAGTATATTATCCCGTGGGTCAAAGACTCTTTTTATGCCCATATCTATTTGAACTTCAGGCATAATCTGCATAAGTCCTTTTGCCCCTTTATAACTGACAACTCGCGGATCGAAGTCCGATTCAGCTTTTATAACAGCTTTAATCAAGGCTACGGGGATCTGATAAAGAGATGAGGCCTCTTTTATCCAGTGATCATACCGGGTGAATCGTTCAGGACTGCTGTCTGTAGCTGGAATAACATCACAGGTTGGACACTTTACATTGTTTTTTTTATTTCCGGCGGGTAAGCCACTGGAGGAGGTAGTCCTGGAACCTTTGTTATACTCCCGAACAACCAGTGTCCATTTTTTTGTACCGGTTTTTCTATTTGTGTAATGAACTTTACCATTCTTATCAACGTACTTGTAAATATCAGCCATTGAAGAAGCAGGTATTATAAAAACGGCAATCAGGACCATATATTTGAAAAAAGTTTTATAAAACATCAGAACCTCCAGGGTACTACATGTGTTACTATATCGCACATCAGGAAAAAATCAAGACTTCAGCTTTACTATCCTGATAACTCTGATAATGTTGTTTAACTTTATTGGCTCGGATATTATTTCATTTGTGCTCTTTATTTAGTAAGATTCATGATTTTCAGTCATATTAAAGAGCAATTTTAATACCGTGCTTTCCATATTCTGATAATATCCTGGCAGTCTGCTGTTTTCAGAATATGTGTTATTTCGGGGATCTTGCTTAATGAAGATAATCTGGTGGGCTCAGACCGACCCTGGCAAAGTCAGAGAAAATAACGAAGACAGCTACCTTGTAGATCCATCTCTCGATTTATTCTTACTCGCAGATGGAATGGGGGGGCACGTCGGCGGTAAACAGGCAAGTTCAATCGCCGTAAAAGCAGTAAAAGATTATATTTTTTCGAATATTGAGAATGACAAACTTTCTCATGAAGAGCTCTTCAGTCGTGCTCTGACGGAAGCAAATTTTAAGATTTACCAGGCTGCAATAGATAATCCTGAACTAAAAGGTATGGGGACAACTTTCACAGGTGTCTGGAGACGGGATAATCATCTGCACTTTATCCATGTTGGCGATTCCCGACTTTACAGATATCGTGACGGCAGTATGGATCAACTTACTTCCGATCATACCTGGGTAGCAGAACAACTCCGGGCAGGTTACATAACTCCTGAAGAAGCGAAAGTCTCGCGCTTTAAATCCGTCATTACAAGAAGTGTCGGATTTGAGAAAACCGTCCGACCTGATCTCGAGATGATCAATTGCACTCCGGGAGACGTTTATCTTATGTGTTCCGATGGGCTTTCCAATTATTTTCAGATTGAAGAACTGGAACGACTCATAAAGTATAATTTCTACAGTAAAATTCCTGAAATTCTGCTTGATACTGCCCTGCGCCGCGGTGGTGAGGATAATATTACGTTCATCTTATTCTACGTAGCAAACGAAGACTGAAAACCCCAATTTTTTAACACAACTCAAACGAAAAATCCAGAAGCCCGCAGCACAATTCCAGCAATGGGAATGGTGTCTGAAATCCCATGCTTCCAAACCGCCCCTATTCTCGAGTAGTAGACTTTTAATATCAGTGAAAAGGCGAACTATTTTACAAATGTAAAGGATTCACCATTGGTACCATCGGATGTTGAAGTTAATCCGTTTCTTTTACTTCCAGTATATTGTCTGTAACGACCACGATTCACCTGAATTGTAACTTCGCCGCCTTGACCTTTTTTAAGAACTCCAGCATGTACTGCTGCAAGACACACTGATGTATATTTGCTGTATTCGTCTGTACCTTTTAGCGTTGTTGCTCCAGTAACTCTGCAATTTGAAGGACATACGAATTTATAAATTTTCGCATCATAACCACTTATATAGGTATTGCAATTTGCCTGCTTGACTGGAACTGGTCTTACTCTACGTTTTGAAGATTTGTCGGCAAATCTTTCTTTTGCAGATTTGGTTATACCATTGCGATCCATTCCTGTGAAACGGAATTTGCCAACTGCAAACCATCCACCGGTTTTCATTTCACACCAACCTTTGAGGCAATTGGAAACACTATTTTTCGCAACGCCGCCGTCGCGTTGAGTTATATTGAACATTACTTCAGCACCGGTTAAGGCTTTATTTCCAAGGGTTTTAATTGCAATTGGAGTTAGAGTAAACACTATGCTTCCATTTTTATATTTACTGCGGGGTACGGACATTCCCGAGGCTTGCCTTCCATCCACATCAATTCGAACATTGAAATCATATTTATAAACTCTTCGGCCAGGATAAAAATGGCATCTGATATAGAGCGTCTTTGCTGCTTTCCATTTATTTCGGCCTATTTCCATTGTTGTGATATCTCGAATATCAATACTATCCATAATGACATCAGATCTTTTTTCTTGATGGGAGAGGGGGCTGGTGCTGAAAACGCAATTTCCTTTTTGCTGCTCTTTCATAAGTTTTTTATACAACGAACCTTTAACTTTTCTCCATTTTTTAATTTGCTCTTTTTGATGGTCAGATTGTTGGTCATGTGGCTTATCAGTGACTTCATAAGCGGAAACTGGCCCTGCTGACAGAAGAATTATCGCGGTTATAGTTGATAGAACAGTTGACTTCATAATGATGCTCCTTAAACAGTTAATTATCTTTATTCCCAAATGACTGTATATGCTTACACCCCTTAGTTTGTCAATTGAATTTTTCCCGATTCTAAAAAAAAGCTATTTTTTTATTCTACAAAACAAGGACTTTTCCTCGTTGTATTTTGAGCTTACTCTTTGCTTTTCAGGAATGCTTTTCTTTTACCGTATCCTAAAATGAGACCGAGAGCGAGGGAAAGGAACGCAGCTGATACGACGCGGAATTCCGGGGGGAGCATGAAAGTGAAGGTGTGGGCGGGAATCCAGAACCAGATGCATGAAAACCCGGCAATGTGAAACATATTTTTCCAGTCGATACCAGTGTAGACTTCAACGAGGGGCCATGGAGTGAATAATTGACCGCGGTCAATCAGAGTATCGGTGATGCGATGGAAAACCATCATGGGGAAAGCGAAAATCATGTTCATGAAAAAGCTGGACCAGAAAGCAACAGCCAGATTGTGACCTTTTCCCGGAAGCAGCCCGGACATGACGAGGCCTGTTGTGCCGATGGAAAAGATTGGAAAGACTACTGTAAAGAGAATCCCGAGAAATCCCCATACTAAAACCCGCTGATGAAGACGGATTCCACTGAATTTCCAGTTTCCCGTGACAATACGCCCGGAAAGGAGCTCTCCCATGGTGCCCAGAAGGGCAATTTTAATGAAACCCAATAAAAACGGGAACGAACGGGTTAGTGAAACAAACTTGTCCCGGGTTGGGCCGAAACTGAGGGTAAAGGCAATACCTGCAAGAATTAATATATAAATTGGTGTGACGAGTTTTTTCATAAAATCTCCAGATTAAGATCCATAGGCGTTTGCGATCGGTTCGTTCGATCCTTTTACTAAGGAAGCATTTCCAGTTGCCTCCAAATCGGCGGTTTATGACTACCACATCAAGGATCTGGAATTGCTCTAACATATTTGTGCAAAAAAGATCAATTACAATTTCCAGACAGTGATGAAGTAGGCGGCGCAGGAAATAACTTTCTAAAATCGGGGTGAAAATTTGGAGAAAATGGAAAACCAACTCAGTGGGGATCCGGGGAGAAGCATCGGCGGCATCTAGCTTCATAACTTTCAACGTCACCGACAACAATGCGTTCGCTGCCTTTACCTGCAAGACGCTGGGAGCGGGAGGCGGGATTTCCGCACTGCATACAAATGGCGAGGGTTTTTGTTACGTATTCGGCACTGGCCATGAGCCGGGATACATTGTCGAAAGGAACTGCCCGGAAATCAAGATCGAGTCCTGCTATGATTACACGTTTTTTCATGGCTGCAAGGCGTTCAGCTATTTCTACTATGGATTCGTCGAAAAACTGAGCTTCATCAATCCCAACGACGTCTTTGGACTCTGAAATCTGTAGAATTTCGGATGTGTCGGCACAACTGATGCTCTCCAGTTTCATCTGATTGCGACTTACAATTTCCGATGAACTGAAGCGGTCATCTAAAGCTGGTTTGAAAACCACAACACGCTGGCGAGCGTACATGGCAAGGCGAAGCCGCCGGATTAATTCTTCGGTTTTACCACTGAACATGGGGCCTGCGATAACCTCAAGCCATCCCGTATCTCGGGGAGCAATAAACATGAAACACCTCTTTTATCGTGTACTCCTTAGCATTTTCTATTGATACTGAAAACGTTAAGGAAGATTTGTTCGTGTCCTACACTGTCCTGAGTGAAAAATCGGCGAAAACTTTGAAAACCTGTATTTCAGGACAGTAACTATGTAATCCTTGCAAAAAACAACCACACAATGAGTGACACCAGACAAATGGGCGCATAACGCCGCATCAGTCGGGGATTAAAATCCAGATTGGCATTGAATACCCGGAATATGGTCAGTATTACAGCGTAAATAAAAATTACAAGACCTGTTGCACTTATAAAAGCATATAATCGTGATGGACTTCGCGGAGCAATTTTCGCGGAACTTTCGCAACTGCGTCCCAGTGATAGCCCCCGGGCCAGAGATAAAAGCACTTGATTTTGTGGCGTGGTGTTTGATTTAACAAAATTGATTAGTTCATTTTCCGTTGTAGTGGAAAAAGGAAGGCGCTGGGAAGCCTTAAACCATTGAGTATAGGAACCTTTTACTGCCCGATCTGAGGAACGCAGATAGATAACTCTTGCAGTTATTATTGAGAAAAAAACCACCGTCACCGACACTGCAATCAGTGCATTCTTAAGGAGATTGCGAGAAGGCCACTTCATCATCAGGTAAGATCCCGTTTTGAAAGAATTAAACTGGCAATGGCAAGAATTACACAACTGTATGTCAGCGTGTAAACCATGCTCCATCCGATGAAGCCCCAGGTGACAAAATCCGTTGTAATTGACACATGATAGCCGTTGAAATCGTGCCCATTGGGAATAAACAGATACAGTTGGGGAAACACCTGCAGGAGACTTTCCGCGAGGTTTCGCCAAAAATCATGCTCGTACTTCATAAACAGAATCTGCTTTAAATCCGGGAGCATACGACCGATAAATACGGCGCCGATAGTCATCATTCCCGTGATAAAAGGTGAACTGAAGGAGGAAAAAAGTATGGAAACGCTCACCACCAGCAGTACTTCACCCATAATCAGGATAAAAGCTTTAAAAATGTTTACCCCGGGGGAAACGCCGGTCAAAAGCATTTCCACTATGAAAATAAGCAGCATTGCTGTGATTACACTGTAGACCGTGGCTAAAAGGCCAAGGGTTTTTCCCGCAATGAATTTCCAGCGCTCAACGGGTTTTGATAAAACGAGATAGATTGTTTTTTTATCGATTTCTTTATGTATGATGCTTGCGGATGTAAAAATGCTCAGGGCCAGGGCAAAAAAGCTTATAAGTCCACTGCCTATGTCCCACAAAACGCGTTTTTCATTGTGAAGGGAAATGTCGGCAAAAAAATGTCCTGTGACGATGATGAGCAGGGCAAAAAATGCCAGAGCATAAAAGATTTTGTTCCGGATTGCCTCACGGAAAGTATTGATGGAAATAGAAAGTATTGCGCCCATTAGTTTTCCTGCTGCTTAGATTCGGAGCTATTTTCCATGAAGATATCTTCGAGACTTCTGTTGTGCTTAAATACTTTATCAATATTCTGACCGGCATCAATCAGGAAACTTAAAATCTCATTCTTATTGGCATTTTCTTCGGTGAAAATGAGCCTTGTTCCCCGGGATATTGATTCTATCTGTATGGAATCACGGAGTTTTTCCGGAAAATCGGAGAGCTTCATCTCCGGGCCCTGAGTCTGGATTTCCACGGTTCCCGCGCTTGTCGCGGTTAAATCCGAAAGGCGGCCTTTTTGCTTGATAAGCCCGGAATTCAGTATTACTACGCTGTCACAGACATCTTCAACATCAGAAAGAATGTGGCTTGAAAACAGGATTGTCTTTCCTTCTTTTTTGAGATCAATGATTAGTTGGCGAACGTCTTTGCGCCCGATGGGATCAAGACCGCTCAGAGGCTCGTCAAGAATGATGAAGTCCGGGTTGTTGATAATCGCCTGTGCAAGACCGGCTCGCTGAAGCATGCCTTTGGAGAACTTGCGCATTTGCGTGTCCGCCGCGTGGGCGATACCGAGGCGCTCAAGCAGGGAATCAGTTCTCTGACGGATTTCCGAAGATGGAATAGAGAAAATTCCTCCCGTCATTTTGAGAAATTCCCGGGCGGTGAGGTACTCGTAAAACCATGGATTCTCCGGCAGAAAGCCGATTCGTTTCCGGGAAGAAGCAGAAAGCGAAGATTTACCGAAAATGGAAATGGTGCCAGCATCGGGGAAAATCAGGCCGGTAATCATTTTCAGTGTGGTGGTTTTTCCGGCACCGTTTGGTCCCAAAAGCCCGAAAATCTCCCCTTCCTTTACTTCAAAAGAAATCCCTTTAACTGGTTTAACTTTCTTTAGATTGAGAAAGCCCGTTCCAAACGACTTTTCCAGATTGATAATTTCAAGGGGGAGGTGAGCCATTTTACTTACCTGTATTTTTAAGAGCTTCAATGAGCATATTTTCATTAGAAACAATATGCGGAATTGTAAACTGCAGATTTTCCGTTGTGCTCTGTGTTCTTCTGGCCGTTTTGATGGCTCCTTCATTTCGAGCCCATGCTCGACGAGCGATACCATTGTTCACGTCAAACAAAAGCATGGAATCTAAAATGCGATCCGTTTCTTCGCTGCCATCGAGGACTAGACCAAAACCGCCGTTAATGGCTTCACCCCAGCCCGTTCCTCCGCCGTTATGGAGACTTACCCAGGTGGCTCCCCTCATAGCATCGCCAATTACGTTGTGAACTGCCATGTCTGCTGTGAAGCGGCTACCGTCATAGATGTTTGCCGTTTCACGCCAGGGGGAATCAGTACCGGAAACGTCATGATGATCGCGACCGAGTACAACGGGGGCAGAGAGTTTGCCATTTCGGATAGCATCATTGAATGCCTTTGCAATGGAAATGCGTCCATGAGAATCCGCATACAGGATGCGAGCTTTACTGCCTACCACAAGGCGGTTGAAGCCTGCATCATGGATCCATTTGATGTTGTCCGATATTTGAAGCTTGATGTCTTCCGGAGCGCTTTCAAGTTGGGATATGAGGACGGTCTCAGCTATACGGTCGGTTATTTCGAGATCTTCGTCTTTGCATGAGGTGCAAACCCAGCGGAATGGGCCGAATCCGTAGTCAAAACACATGGGACCCATAATATTTTCCACATATGACGGGTAAATGAATGAGCCGTCAGTATTAGTAATTTTCGCACCGGCCCGGGAGGATTCAAGCAAGAAGGCGTTGCCGTAATCCCAGAAGTGCATTCCACGTTCGCACAGGGAATTGATTGCCGCTACATGCCTGCGCAGGCTGGACTGGACTTCTTTTTTAAATCGTTCAGGATCCCGCGCCATGAGGTTGTTGGCTTCATCGTAAGAAAGTCCTGCGGGGTAGTATCCACCACTGAAGGGAAGGTGGAGCGAAGTCTGGTCGCTTCCGAGATCCACATGGAAATTCCGTGAAATGATTCGCTCCCACAAGTCGACGATATTGCCAACGTAGGCTATTGCTTTGCCTTTTTTCTGTTCGGCGGCTTCGGCGCAGGAGTTAATAGCCACATCCGCATCAGATGTTATTTCATCAACCCAGCCCTGGGCGTGTCGTTTACGTGCGGCAGCTATGTTTATCTCAGCTATGATGCAGGCGGCACCGCTTATTACAGCAGCTTTTCCCTGAGCTCCACTCATGCCCCCAAGGCCACTTGTTACGAAAACCTTGCCCGCAAGATTTTCTTTTGTATCCAGCCAGAGTCTTCCAGCGTTGAGCAGGGTAATTGTTGTACCGTGAACGATCCCCTGAGGTCCGATATACATGAAACTTCCAGCGGTCATCTGACCGTAGGATGTAACACCAAGAGCTGAGAAACGATCGTAATCATCTCTGGTGGAGTAGTTTGGAATCATCATTCCATTTGTAACAACAAGTCTTGGGGCGCCGGGAGATGAGGGGAAAAGCCCAAGGGGATGCCCGGAATATAACACCAGAGTCTGGTTATCGTTCATTTCCGCAAGATATTTCATTGTGATAAGGTACTGTGCCCAGTTCTGGAATGCGGCACCATTTCCGCCGTATGTGATGAGTTCATGGGGGTGCTGGGCAATGGCATTATCGAGATTATTCTGGATCATGAGCATGATAGCTGCAGCTTTGCGGCTTTTTGCTCCGTAATCGTCGATGTGGCGGGCTTTGATGGCATAGCGTGGTTTGAAACGAAGCATGTAAATACGCCCGTATGTCATCAGTTCATGAGCAAAATCTTTACTGAGTTCCTTGTGCCATTCCTCAGGAAAATATCTCAGGGCATTTTTGAGAGCCAGAATTTTTTCTGAGTCTGAAAGAACCTGTTTTCTGCAGGGGGCATGGCTAACGGAATTGTCAAGTTGTGCAGGAGGAGGAAGTATACTTCCAATGCCTTCTCGGATAAGATTTTGAAATTCTTTTATATTTGTATCACTCATTTGTGTCGCTCCCGAAAGGAAAAGTCATTACGGAAAACAGGTTGTATGAAATCGGGAAAAATTTCAACCCATATCCATTACACATTTGCTCTGTCAGAAAATATCTGCATGTAAGAAATGACACCGGGCCTTGCAAACGCTTACCTGATATGCAGGCCAGGCATATTATTTATTTTCTGACGCGAACCTGAAGATCGGTTTTCGCATTTGCAAGTTTTTACAATGCGAAGATCAGTATCAAAGTAAGAATTTGTCGAATTTGCAAATGCTTACCTGATATGTCAGGTACGGGTCTGCAAGAACACCGAGTATTTACACCATATGCCCGGTAAGGATTCGCAAGCAATTTGGTGAGAAAAAGCCTTAATTACGTAGTTCGTTCGTGTCCTGTAATTCGCTTCGCGAAGGATTTTATTAAAAATCCTAACAGTCCACTACAATAAATTCAACACCTTGTGGTGTCTATCCGGCCTTTAAAGACAATTAAAAGCCTGGCTTTTTCGATTTTCCGGATAGACACTAAGAAAAATATTAATATTATAAGGTTATTGTGTTATTAATTTGCCTGCAGGTTAATAATTGCCAATTTGGTTCGTATTGAAGTATCCTGAAAAGTACTTTTATTTTAACAGCTTGGCAAGGTGACTGTCGCTTTCCGGCACGCGTTTGAAAGGATCTGATTCATGAATACCATGTGATCTGTCTTACATCGTTTTTTCAGATCTCTGTGGTTGTTTTTATGTAAGCGAGCCTTCAAAACAGTGAAAAATTGTGAAATTTGTTTGTATTCGGTATTTTTACTGAAAACTTCCAGGCCCTAGGAGGTAGAGCGTGGCAAAAACTGAAGCTGAATTAAGAGAATCATTTGTAAACGACCCCACATCCATGGAAGCATTCAGCGCCCTTCGCAGAACTTTTCAGGGAGAAGAACGCTGGGAAGATCTGGCGTGGCTTTATATTGAAAGAGCGAAAGCCCCCCTTGAGGAAAACCGTCGGGCTGATATGTACTTCAAAGCAGCAGAGCTTTATCTGGATCAACTCGGGAAAAATGCCGAGGGGATTTCTGCTTTATACGAAGGTGTTTTACTCGATCCAAAACACAGAAGAAATTCCCGCCGCCTTAAGGATTTACTTAAAGAAACTGGCGATAATACCCGGTATCTCGGTGTTCTTGAACAGGAACTCAAGCTTTTAGAGGAGCAGGGCACCGATAAACGCGGTATTGGCCAGCTCCACTTTGAATGCGCCGAGTTGTTCGCTTCTTTTGGTGGTCGAAACATTGATGCTTTAAAGCACTATCGGGAAGCTTTCCGCTATGATAACCAGAATATAGATGCACTTAATCGGGCCGCAGACATTCTGGTGGGTGAAAAAATGTTTGAGGAAGCTCTGCCTCTTCTTGAATACCAGATGAAATCCCTGAGAGAACCCTCGGAACGGGCAAAGAAGCTTGATATCATAGGCCGAATCAAACTCGAGCATATCAGAGACGTGCAAGCGGCGGAAGCGGCACTCAAAGAAGCTATCAGTCTCGCTCCGGAACACATCAGTTATTTGTATACACTAGGTGAGATCTATTCCGACAGGCGTTATCCTCAGGAAGAGGGTCTGATTAAAAACGCCCGGGTTTTCCTTAATATTGCACGAATGCACATGAACGCTGGAGAACAGGAAAAGGCTATCAGCGCGCTAAAACAATCCATTTCAATGGATCCAGTTCTGGATGAGAGTTTTAGCCTTCTTGCGACAATTTATGAGCAAAATGGTGAATTTGAACTCCTTTCGGAACTTCTGGACCGTGGTGGAAATTCTTTTGAGGGGCAGACAAAAGTCCGCCTCATGCTGAAGAGGGCCACAATTCTGGAAACACATCTCACAGATCCCGCTGGAGCAAGGTCAATTTACTTTGAACTCCTTGAATTGGCACCGGAAAGTGTGATTCCTAACCTTGTTCTCAATCTTCAAAAAGAGGAAAACTGGGTGGAGCTTGCAAGACTCCGCGAGAAGGAATTGCAGATATATGCTGATGTAGCAAAGATCGTTCAAACTCGTCTGGAACTTATCAGGCTTTACAGAGATCACCTGAATCGTCCCGATCGCTCCGCAGCACAGATACACGAAATACTGAAAGTAGATCCAGAAAACCTTGAAGCTCTGGATCTCTACATTGATCATTTCCGGGAAAAAGGCGATCGCCGATCTCAGGTTGATACAATGGAGTTCGCTCTGGAAGCTGCTCGGAAACAGCGGGCCTCAAGAGAGTATCTTGTGAATCTTCTCAAGGAAATGGCTGACATTTACCATCGCCACCTTGGCGATCTTCACAAAACAGAGCGTTGTCTTGCTCTGCTGACGAAAGCTGAACCGGAGAATCCCCGATATCAGCAGGCTCTGGCAAAAACCGTTCAGAAACGTGAAATGTGGGAAGGCTACAAAGCGGATCTCATGGCAGATATCCAGAATGCCGCTACAGATGCCGATAAACTTTATGGTATGAAAAATCTGGCCACTGCCCTGATGGAGCGCAAACTGGATGTTTCAATGAACATCAAGCTTTATCAGGAGATCCTTGCCATGGATCCTGATGATGAAGACGCTTTTTATGGGCTTGAAGAACTTTTCAACCGTGAAGGGGACATGGAGAGCCTGTACCGCATGTATGAAATGAAAATGCAGGGGGCCACTCCCGAACAGGCGGAGGAAATTCTTTCGTCAATGTTTGACATTGCCCGGAATAAGCTCATGGATCCCATGAGAGTTGGAAAAACCGCAGCAAAACTTCTGGAAATTGATCCTTCACACGAGGATGCCCTCAAAGCCCTGATTGAAAGCCTGGAAGCTCTTGAAAACTGGCCAAAACTTGCAGCGGTACTTGAGCGTTTTGCAAACTCCCTTTATGATAGGGAGGAAAAGTGCACGTATCTGCTGAAATCTGCCGAAGTATACAAAAAGCGCCTTGGAAATTTGAATGAAACGGCGCGACTTCTTCAGAATGTCGTAAATGAAGGTGGTTTTCTTAAGGAAACAGTGCCTCAACTCCTTGAAATTTACGATAAAAACAATCAATATGCCGAGTATGCTCAACTTCTGGAAAGTGCAATTGCCGGGGACTGGCTTGAACTGAACGTGCAGCAGGAGAGCGAATACTGGAAAAAACTCGGTACGATTTACGAACGCCGTCTTGAAAACCTTGAGAAATCTCTCGAGTGCTGGATGAGGCTTTTAGACAGTGCTCCGGATGACTCCGACGCTTTGATTGCTGTTGCAAGGATCAGTTATTTCCTTGAACGCTGGGACTCCCTTGCAGAGACGATGGAAAAACAAATTTCTCTATCTGAATCACCGGATCAGAAACTTAATCTTCTTTCAAAACTCGCGGATATTTATCTTAATAAACTATCCCAACCCGATGATGCTCTCAGAATTATTGAGCAAATTCCCGAAGACCAGCGGAATGAAGATCTTGAGCGGCAGCAAGCTGATCTGTACCGAATGCTTTCTGAACCGGAAAAAGCACTGAAATTGTACGAAAAGTGGCTCAATCAGTGTACTAATACAGCGGATAAAGTCGAACTACTCATAAATATGTCCGAAATGTATCTGAATGACATCCGTGACCCGGCAAAAGCCGGAGAAACACTGGATAATGCGCTTTTAATCGACCCTTCAAATTATGAAGTCCTCATGCTTCAGAAGCGACTTTGTGAAGATGAAGGCCGTTATGAACGTCTGGCCCAGATTCTTGAAAAACTTCTGGAAGTGGAAAGTGATGAATCTCTGACTGTTGACCTCCTGGAGAAACTCGGAGATTTATATGGCGTCAACCTCGAAAAGCCCCTGCCGGCATTTACTAATTATTTTGAAGCATATAAACGAGCACCTCATCTGGAAGAAATTTCAGAAAAAGCTGAAAAAATTGCCAGAGAGCATCAACTTTTCCCGGAACTGATAAAATTCTACAATTATATGATTGGTCGAAGCCGGGATCCTTACGTCGAAAAGGAATATATTAACCGACTTATCGAAGTTATAGAAGTTAAGCAAAAGGATGCTCAAACTGCCATGGATACTTTGTCAAGGTATGTGATGAAATATCCGGACGATGAAGAACTTCTCGTGGAAGCTGAGCGTATTGCCCGGACTTTTGACGGGGGTCTTGCAAGTCTCCTCTCTCTGTACGAGCACATAATAAATAATATGCAGGATCGTATCCGCAAGGCTGCCCTTTTGATAAAAGCTGCGGTAATGTGTGAGAAGGAAATGGCCGATGCAAAAAGCGCTCTCCGCCGGTATGAGCGCGCTTTCCGTTCCCATCCCTTTGCAGACGGTATTATTTCTCAAGTAGAACGACTTTCAAGAGCTCTTGGAGAGTGGGAACTTTTCAATGCCATTCAGATTCCACAATTATCGGGAATGCTGGACCCGCTGGAAAAAGTCGACCATCTGGTAAAAATTGGAACCATAATGGAGAAAGAGGCCAACGCCCCGGTTAAAGCTTTCCGCGTTTATCTTCACGCATTCCTTATGGAACCCGGTAATGATAAAATTACTGATAATCTCTGGAGGCTGGCTGAATCCATTAATAAATATGATGAAAAAGAACGCCTTGAACAACCGCTGAAGGGTGACAGCCTTGTTATGTCCGGAGTGCGGGATTGGCTGCGAGGGGAAGACCGTTTCATGGAAATGGTTTCAAAACCTCAGGTGCGCAAACCTGAAGTAACTCAGGAAGTTGATTTTGAAGACTTTGAGGAGCTCGAACCCAGTTTTAATGAATTTGAACCTGAGGAAGATGATTACTTTGCCAAAGCTGAGATGACCGGCCCTACTCATTCGCTAACCATGCAGGATTTACTGGAAGCGAGAAAAGAGGAAAGTGGCAGTTTCAGAGAAATTGAACCAAGTCAACTCATTGAAGAGTATGAAGGTGATCTATCTAATACTGAAGTCCGAAAGGCAGCAGCGGAACTTGGAACTGTTATCGGCGGGGCTTCAGAACAGCTTGCTCCTCCCCTTACACCCTGGGAAGAAATGGCCAGAGCCTATGCCATGTTACCCCATGCGGAAATTTCCACCAGAGTCGAGCATCTCAAGGAGATTGCCCGTATCTGGATCGAAGGTGCAAAAGACCACAATCGCGGATTCAATGTTTTAGGTAGAGCTTTTACCCTGGCCTCGGGAGATAAAGAAATCCGGGAAGGTTTGTACACCGTAGCCTCCGGAAACGGAATGATTGACAAACTTGCCGTGTTGTACATGAAAGTCGGTTCAGAATCACCGGCTTCTGTTGCCACGGAACTATATGATATTGCAGCGACTTACTTCCATGTTGCCGGATTGACGGTTGAAGAAGAAAATGCCTTGAGGGCGATTTTAGCCATCGAACCGTCAAATGAAAAAGCATATAATGATCTGGTTTCAAAAATGAAACTCGAAAATGCCTGGCAGGACCTCGTAGCTCTTATGGATTGGCATTTTGAGCAATTCAGAGACTCCATGCCCTTTGAGGAGCTGCACGCATTTTACCTTGAAATGGCAAGACTCACGGAAGAGAAAACTGAAAATTATGAAAGTGCAATGATTTTCCGTTTGAAATACCTCGAAAACGAACCGGATCACGTGGAATCACTCAGGAAAGTTATTGAACTGGGAAGTCGCATGAAAGCCTGGGGTCGCACTTCCGAAGCTCTGCGGAAACTCAGTGATATAACGGATTCTGATGATGAACGTATGGAACTTCTAATGGAGCTTGCCAGGATTTCTGAAGGTGAACTGGAACTTCCGGATCAGGCTATCAATGTTTACAGGGAAATCATCGCCATTGATTCAAAGAACATGAAGGCTCTCAATGCTCTGGACAAATTGTATACCAGTCATGAACTATGGGAGGAACTTGAAAACATTCTCATAAAACTTTCCGCGATGGAACTTCCTCCGGAAATTTCAAAGGACGTTAAGGATCGACTCTGCAATGTTCTTGAAAAACTGGACCGGGAAGATGAAGCTGCTGTAATTTATAATGAATTATGGGAGCAAACAGGGGAAACCCGATATGCGGTGAGAGCTTCGAATATGTATATGGAAATGGGAGAGCCATCCCGGGGTGTTGAGATTCTTTCAAATCTCCTTCAGGCAGAAAACACCGATTATTCCGCTGAAGAGAAGGCAAGCATGTGGACAAATCTTGCCCTTATTCAGAAACGCTCACTGAATGATCTGGTTAATGCAAGAAGATCCCTGGAAAATGCTCTGGGGCTATCACCATATCACGTGGAGACTCTGGAACTTCTGGCGGAGATTCAGCGAGACACTCTGGAATGGGAAAAATATGTGGATACTCAAGAGCTTTTAGCGAGAGTCTCTACGGATACAGATGACCGGATATCCGCTCTGTACATTGCAGGAAAAACCAGCCTCGATGAACTGGGGGATCTTGAGCGTTCTGAAAAATTCTTCCGCAATATTTTATCATTACTTCCATCTCATTCCGAGGCAATTTCATCTCTTCAGAATATCTACGAGATGGGTAAACGTTTTGATAAAGTTTTCGAAATTCTGGGAATGAAGATAAATTATGTCAAAGATGCTCCAGAGCATGCCCGATTGTTGAGCTCTCAGGCATATATTGCGCTGAATCATTTTAATGACACCGATCTTGCTTACAATCTTCTTACTGAAGCTCTGAACCTCGACCAGAGCTCCGTTGAGGCTATTTTAACCCTGGCGGATCTCTCTCAGGCCAGAGAAGAATGGGCCCAGGCAGCAGAACTTCTGGAAAATGCCCTTAAAAAGACAAAAGATGAGCCCGATAAGGTTGCCAGGCTGGGACGCAGGTATGCTCAGTTGATGGATATGCAGGGCAAGGGTGAAAATGCTGTGACGCTGCTTCAGGAGCTTGATCGAAAGTACCCCGACGAACTCCTGATCAAGCTTACGTTGGGTGAAATTCGTTTCAAATCTGGCAGATGGCGAGAAACGGTGAAGATTCTCAGTGGTATTCAGGATCACCCATCGGTAAATCAATATCCAGAAGAGGTTGCCGCAGCTTTGTGTATGGCAGCGGAATCCGAAATGAAACAACGAAAAGGTTTTCTACCGCGGGAACTCTGGGAAGCTGCTGTAAAAATAAAGTCTGATTATCTTCCAGCTATTGAATCACTGATTGAATTCCATTTAAGTCGTGGAGAGGAAGTTGAGGCAGCTACATATCTGAAGGCTCAGGCGGATGTTGCAACCAGTCCGGAATCTCGAAGTAAACTATTCAAATCCCTTGGTGATTTGTATTCTAAAAAGTTGAAAAAACCGTCACAGGCTCTTGACTGCTATCTGGAATGCTACAATCTTCTGGATTATATAACTGAAGATGAACTTGATTTGATCAAGACCATTGCTACCGTTGCATCCGATACTGGTCGATTAATTGAAGTATATGAAATACTGAAAGATCTCATATCTCTTACGCCGGAGAATGAAAAGCTCAACTACATCATAATGGCCGGCGAAGTGGCTTTGGCCAAGGGACTGGTGTCTGAAGCTTCAACGTGGCTTGAGGATGCACAGAAGCGAGCTCCCGCCCACGAGAAAGTCCTGCTGGCGTTATCAGAGCTTTACGAAAAGGATGAAAAACTCGAAAAGGCCATGGTTTCCATTGAGACTTTACTCGATCGCAAAACTGGGATCATGGCTGAAAATGAGCGACGTAATAATCTGAAAGGTAGACTGGGCAAAATTTATTATCGTCTGGGTATGGATGAAAAAGCAGCAAAAGCTCTTGAAGAATGCCTTGTTGGAGTTGAAATTAACAAATCCGTCATGGTGTATATTGAAACTCTAGTGGAAATTCTGGCTAAAAATGCAATGAATTTTGAAAAACTGGACATGTATCGACGGAAACTTCTGGCTATTGATGCTCTGAGACCAGATCTAATAAAAGATATGGCTGATGGGGCAAAAACCGCTGGTCGAAATGATCTCCGAATGATTTATCTCCAGTTGCTTGATGTAATGCAGGCATTGACCGATGACGAAGATGTAGCTTTCTATAATGAAAATCTTGCTGAATATAAAAAGCTTGAACTTAGCTTCGATGGAAGGCTTGATCAGGAAGATCGGGATGCTATGGCTCTTGGCACCGATATCCACTCAATGAGTAATATTTTTGAAGCACTTTGGGAAGCCGCTCCCGCTATATTTGGTACGGATCTCACTTCTCTGGGGTTAAGTTCTTCAGACAAGATTAGTCCCGTGGATAAATCCAATCTGGCGGTAATATACAGTGAAGTATCAAAGGTACTCGGGGATCGCAAAACCGGGCTTTATCATGGACGTTCGCGGTACAGCGGAGTTACAGTAGCTTGTCATGCGCCTCCTATGATTGTCATCGGGGAAGATACGATAAACAATCCGGCACCCACGCTTCGGTTCCTTCTTTCCAGGAGCATTATGCTGGCCAATCCCAAGTTTATCATGGCAGCGGGCTTCTACCCTGAGGAATTTTCAAAGTTTATCAGTTCCCTCATGCGGGCTTTCCACCCGAGATATTCTCGCAGACAATTTAAAACTCTGGACCCAATTGATGAGAAAGCTCAAAATCTTAAAAATCAGGTTCCATACCGTGTCAGTAAAACAATAATCGATATGCTCACCGAAAAGGGTGATCAGGAATTTAATTCCGGTTACTGGCGGAGAAATGTTTGGATGGTTGGAAACCGCACGGGCCTGCTGCTTTGCGGTGATCTCAGAGAAGTACTTCGTATTCTCATTTTTGAAGAGAGTGGTGACGTTACCAACGGGACGGTAACTATTGATAAACTGAGAGAATATATGGAGAAAATTCCTGCAGTTAAAGACATCGTTACGTTCCAGATTTCTGACACTCTAATTCAGATGCGAAATAAACTGAAACCAGCCTCCTGATCCTCACTATACCTGAATCTCCAACAGCAAAAGATCTGTTGACATCCTCTCGTAATAAACAGATAGTAAGAAAATAAGTTATATTCAAGGCATTTGAATTTATGGAATTCCGGTCGATAATACAATTGTCGGTAGTGATTCCAGCCTGAAGGAGCAATAATGGAAAACAGGCATATTCTAATTTGTTGCGATTCGGATAGTGAAGTTAGTGAAATCATGGGTCAGATCCATATGGATCATTACCCCCTTGTTAACATAATGCATTTTTCTCCGGAAGAAAAACCCCATGTCATAATTCTTGGGACAAGTTATGAAAAAGCTCTCGAACTGGTCTTAAAATGGGATGCTCCTGTCATACTGCTGGGGCCGGCACCGGAAAATGCAGAGCTATACAGTTTGGGAATAAGTGGGTGTATTGAGGGCTTTGACGCAGATGTTTGGCACAAAACCATTGAAAATGCTCACAACACTTTTCCAATGGTTAAAGAAATTGTTAATCTCAGTTCAAAACTGAAACAGGTGGCTAAAGAAAAGGACAACGAATCCCAGAAGTTGGCAAGATCAGTAAGTCGATTTGATAAAATACTTGAAAATGTCGTTGACGTAATTTTTATAACTGACTCTAAGGGAGTATCTACTTACATTTCTCCCTCCTGCGAAAAATTTTTTGGAGCGCCTCCGGAATTTATGATCGGAAAGCCATTTATTGGGTTTCTCCGGGAAGATCAGGTGCCCATTGCAATGGCGGAATTTACGGAAGCCATAGTAAACGGGAAGAAGGTTATTAATTTTTCCCTGATAATGAAAAAAGTGGATGGAACTTATTTTAATGGAGAGCTCAGTTCTTCTGTTTTATTAGAAAATGGGATGGTATCGGGCACCGTTGGCCAAATCCGTGATGTTTCAAGCAGGGTTCAGACGGAAAATGCACTGAAAGCAAGTGAGAAAAAATATCGAGATTACATTAAAAACTCTCCTCACGGTGTTTTTGTCACAGACAATACGGGGCATTTTCTGGATGTAAACCCCGCCGCGGAGAAAAGCACTGGGTATTCAAAAGACGAATTACTTCAAATGGATATTCCGACTTTAATGAACCCGGAGAAGGCAGACGTCGGTAGAGACCACTTTTTGCGACTTCTAAAAGATGGGTTTTCCGAGGGGGAAGTTTCATATCAGCGCAAAAATGGTGAAAATCGATGGTGGTTTGCATCTGCAACAAAAATAGATGAAGAGAACTTTTTAGGTTTTACGATTGATACAACGGATACTCATATTGCTAATGAACAATTGAATAAGTCTGAGGAACGGTTTAATTCATTGTTTGAGCACATGTCATCCGGGGCCGCAGTATACCGGGTTGTGGATAATGGGGAGGATTTCATTTTCCTTGCTTTCAATAAAAAAGCAGAGGAAATGACCCGGATAAAGCGGGCCGACGCTCTTGGGAGGCGGCTTTTCACTCTTTTTCCAAACATGGATCGAACCGCACTTCCTGCGGCGCTGCGTCGAGTCTGGCTTTCGGGAGTGCCCGAGCGACTTGCCCCATTTTATTATAAAGATGCAACCAGAGAAGGCTGGCGCGAAAATCGGATTTTCAGACTTCCTTCCGGTGATGTGGTCGCACTATTTGATGATGTTACCGAAAGAAAGAATGCAGAAAATGCTCTGCAGGAAGCAGAAGAAAAATATCGATACCTCATTAATTACAGTCAGAGTATAATATTTGCACTTTCTCCTGAAGGCGTCATATTTTTTGTTTCACCAAGTTGGAAAAAGCATCTGGGATCAGATCCCGGGAGTCTGTATGGTCGAGACTTTTATACTATGCTAACTCCAGAGAGTGCCGAAGATGTAAGAAAACTTCTTTCTAAAACATCTGAAGGAAACACTTTTGATGAAGGAGTTGAATACACGATATTTGACAGTGAAAAAAATGCCCGGGTTCACCATTCCGTTTTTTCGGCGGTTTTCGATGAAAACTCCAGACTTAAAATGTTTGTAGGTAATGCAATTGATATAACAAAAGAAATTGAGCTTGATGAAGAAATCAACGCTCGGGAAAAACGCGCTTCTGAGCAGCGGCTGGCTATCACTTCCATTATGCTTGACACAGATCTCACTGATTCAAATCTGGATGATTCCCTGCAGAAAATTCTGGAAATAGTTAATTCAACTCTGGATTTGTTTCGCGTAAGCATCTGGAGACGTACAGATAACGGTCCCGATATGAAGTGCATTGCCGCTTTGGAACTCGGAGAAATTGCGGATGTTGACGACCTGTATCTCCGGAGGTCCGCTTATCCCGTTTATTTTAAAGCGCTGGAAGATGAAGGGCGAATATATGTATCAGATGCCCTCACTGATCCTCGTACTTTGGAACTTGCAGATACCTATCTTAAGCCATTTGGCGTTCAAAGCCTTCTTGATTGCGGAATTATGCTGGATGGAAAGCTTTATGGACTCATTTGTTGCGAACATGCCATATCAAAACGAAAGTGGTTTTCTGATGAAGAATCTTTTGTAAGTACAATAGCATCTTTCATTTCCCAGTTATTTATTTATGAAATGCGAAGAGCATCGGTTCTTGAAAAGGACAGACTTGAAACTCAACTTCAGCAGGCAATGAAAATGGAAGCGGTTGGCCGTCTTGCAGGGGGAATCGCACATGATTTTAATAATCTTTTAACAAGCATAGTGGGCAATGTTGAACTTGCCAGAATGGACTTACTACCCGAACATCCCGTTTCAGAGCTTGTGGAAGAAATCGGAAAGGCCGCAGATAGTGCTGCTTCACTTACAAGGCAATTATTGGCATTTTCACGAAAGCAACTTATTGAGCCACGAATTATTAATATAAATGAACTACTGGGGTCGCTTCATCGTATGCTGGTTAGAATAATTGGAGAGGATGTTGAATTAAGCACGATTCAACGACAATATGACCTTAATGTAAAAATAGACCCAGGGCAGTTTGAGCAAATACTGGTTAATCTTGCTGTAAATGCCAGAGATGCAATGCCTGACGGGGGTAAGCTAATTGTTGAAACCGCACGAGTTGATCTTGATGCCGAATATGTAAATACTCATCCGGATTCTAACGCTGGCCGGCACATAATGATAGCCGTCAGCGACACGGGAACAGGTATGTCCGATGAGGTCAAGAAACATCTTTTTGAACCATTTTACACAACCAAACCCCAGGGGCGCGGAACAGGACTTGGGCTTGCAACAATTTACGGTGCTGTAAAACAGGCTGGTGGAAGTGTTGAAGTCTATTCTGAATCCGGAAAAGGTACTACCTTTAAAATATATCTTCCTGCAGTAAAAGATGAAATAGATGATATTCCACAAAAAGAAGAGAGAGTTGCACTTGTTGGTGGGACTGAAACTATTCTTCTTGTGGAGGATGACATGTCTGTGAGAGATATGGCTATTAGAACCCTGACTCGCCTTGGATATATCATTCTTTCCGCCGGCGATGGGTTCGAGGCAATTAAAAAATCCCGTGATTTTGACGGGCAAATTCACCTTCTACTCACTGATGTTGTAATGCCAGGAATGAACGGTCGGCAGCTGGCAGAGATTCTCGTTATCGAGAGACCGACAATGAAGGTGCTTTACACATCTGGTTATACTGAAAATGCAATTGCTCATCACGGCGTCATTGAAGAAGGTATTAGTTTTATTGTAAAACCCTATACGCCTCAGATCATTTCGGGGAAAATAAGAAGTGTTTTAGAGGCCTGAAGGTTCTATTCGTCGTCATAATCTTCCCAGGGGTTTCTGCCTCGACCTCGTGGATTTACAGGAGGATTATTTTTGCCACGGTTTTTCTTCCAGGGGGAAGAGAAACTCCATGGTCTTTGATCATCAACATTTTTTCCAATTGTTACAGTAATTTTTGTGGTTTTACCGTTTCTTACTACATCTAAAACAACGGGTTTTCCGACTTTGGTCATGGCGACCTTATTTCGAAGTACCCCTGACGATTTAACAGGTTTACCATCAAGTGAAAGTATAATATCGCCGGATTTGAGGCCTGCAGTACTTGCAGGAGAGTTTGGACCAACCTCCATTACTACAGCTCCCGCAGAGGATGGAAGATTTGCATATTTCGCTGTGCGATCGTCCAGATCTTTGATTACAACTCCAAGATAGCCACGGGTAAAATGGCCATTTCGTATCAGATTTTTCATGACCGTTTCAGCCATTTCTGATGGAATTGCAAAACCAATACCCTGATAACCTCCCGTTTTGGAAAGTATTGCAGTGTTGATTCCAATCAGTTCCCCGCGCAGGTTTACGAGGGCACCGCCGGAATTTCCTGGATTAATAGCTGCATCCGTTTGAATAAAATCCTCATATTCGACTATACCGACGTTGGCGCGACCTTTTGCGCTTACAATACCCATCGTTACACTGCCTCCAAGGCCAAAAGGATTGCCGATCGCCAGAACAATTTCTCCCAGGCGAATGCGAGCAGTATCGGCAAATATCATTGGTTTAAGGTTATCAGGAGGATTGGTAAGTTTAATCACTGCAATATCAGTGCGTGGGTCACTACCGACTATTTTTGCCTTGAATTTTTTATCATTAAAAAGGCGAACTGAAATTTCAGAAGCTCCGGCAATAACGTGGTGATTTGTAATTATTGTACCGTCAGTATTTATGATTACGCCACTGCCGGTGGAATGAGGACGAGCTCCTCCACGTCTGCGGGCCCCAAAACCACCCATGGGAAAACCATAGTTTTTCTGACTACTTATAAAAACAACACTCTGTACTGCTTTTTCCGCGGTAGTCGAAATTATTTGAGGATCGAGGGGGGCGGCGGGGGCGGAAAACCGCGATGAATTAATAACGGTTGTCTTTTTCGGTGGATTGTGAACATCCGGGGCTGAGTTTGCAGTAACGGTCATATCTTTTTTACCGGGGTCTGCAAGTGCCGTATCAGAAGTTTGTTTTGTTGATTTAGACTCAGAATTTCCTCCGCATGACCCTGATACTAAAGTGATAAGTAAGAAGAAATAAAGTGCTTTCCTCATAAACAACTCCCTTTCCAGTCCACCGGGACCTTTTTCATATGCTAGAGTCCTGAATGTCAGACCGTTTTCGGATTAAAAGGATCGAAAACAAATTGTTGCGAGTGTCAAATTGAATGATATTTTGAAATTTCAACACAATCTTATTACTCCGAAAACGGTATAGACAGTAGAAAACACAGAAAACAGTGTTTCAGGACATTACCGGTATAATAACAATCTAAGGAAATGCAATTATTCCCGGCCCCGGAAAAAAAGGGAAGTAATAGTTTTTTGTTGATGATTTCAGAAGGTCCCGGAAAGTCCTGTAAGTGCGCCATTTTGAGATGGCAATACAAAAAATGATACATGTTTTGATGAAGTTTTTTTGTGAAGGGCAGGGATCAATATTCCGAGAGCCATTCCTACTGCAGCTCCGGCAAGTACGTCCGTGAAATAGTGGTTATCTCCGGCAATTCTGAAATAACCGGTCAGGGATGCAAACATTACTCCTGTTCCAATGAGCGACCATCGAAGAACAGGGGAAATGTCGTGGAAAACGAAGGCTACTGCTGCTGAAACAAAGGTAAACGCTGTTGATGTGTGTCCGCTGTAAAATGAAACATTGTAATCTGTATCTTGTGGTATATCAGTAAGATCTCTCACATAGGGTCTTTCTCTTGAAAAGGCCCTTTTTGCAACGGAATTCAATAATACACTTGTGAAAATGACTTCACCGAATATTGCAAATCTTGTAAGCGATTGTTTTATATCGTAATTCGTTAGCGTACTTAATACCATAACTGAACTGCTGCCCCCAATGGACAATCCAAGAAAAATATTGCTCAACGTCCTGGCTTTATTGATGTTTTTCCACTTGAGCTCTCTGCGGAAGTATTCATCAAAGCGGTTTTGCCGACACCAGGTGCAAACATCACTTGTCGTATCTTCTTTTTTTAATTCAAGGACAAGGGAACCACCAGCTCCAATACCAGTAATAATTCCGTCAGTTAGAGGATGAAATATGTATTCTTGACTCCCAGTTGTCTGGGCCGGGAGAAATACCAAAGTCAGGTAGAGCAGTGCAGTCATTGAAAAAACCGTTTACTTTTTAGGTTTGTTTATGAGGGATTTTGAGAGGAAAAAGAGGGCATCAAATTGTTGTTTTGTAAGTAAATAGGAAAGATCCATTTTTGTGCCGGAAAATGTATATTTAAGGCCAGTCATGAAGGTTGAAACGAAGGGAGATTTCTGAAATTCCTTCATTTTTTTATCAAAATCATTGCGTTCTTTCAGTGATTTCCAAGTACAGTTTCCTATTGCTTTGATATCATTTTTTATTTCAACTCGCCCTGAAAGTGATTTTATTTCAGAACCTTTTTCCATACGGTCAACTTTTGCAGAAACTGCGTGTCTGGAAACCATCGAGGATATGGACCCTGTTCCAAGGCTTCCCTTTTTGAGTTTGATTTTATTAATATAATCCCCCTGTATCATAAGGATGGACCCTGGACCAACGGCGAATGCATAGTTCTGGCCTTTTTTTTCACGATATCCACTGACACCATCTTTACGAAAAGTAACAAGTTTGTTTCGTTTTGCAACGCAATCAAGAAAAGCAACGGAATTAAAAGACCCACTTACTACAACCGCAACCGCTTCTTTAACATTTGGTTTTTTTACGCGCCCCGTAATGAGAGCGTAGTCAATACTTTTCATATTGATTTTATCAAAACACATTTCCTTTTCTTTTTGTGCCTGCTGTGTAGCTAATGGAAGCAGTTTGCTGTAAAAATAACTGGATTTAATATTTCGCATATTGATTGTTATAAGAATGTCTGGTTTTTCGCCCAGATCCTTTGTCACCTGATTAATTGTTTTTGCAGAGATACCGTGTTTTGCGGTTACAGGCCCGGATGAAAAGACCGACAATACCAGAATCAGTGAGAAAATTGCAGTTTTCATGTGGATACCCTATAAATGTTAAAGGTTGAAAGCATAGAAGTTATACGACACTATCCTTTATATCTTCAACAGAAATCTGTACTTTGCAAAAAAGTACGGAACTGAAAGGGCGGTGTTAATATAAAATCACGTTTGATCCTGAAGTTGAAAATAGAATTTTCTTTTTGGGAATATCCGTAAATCTGTGCTAGTTAGTTATGTCCTGAAATACGTTCTCTTCAAGTCTTTGTGTGTTTTAAATCTGGACTTGAAAAAAACACGCTTCAGGACAACGACTGAATATTCTACAGCAGGTGCAGTATGAAATTTTTTTTAATTTTTGCTTTTATGATGACTCTTTCGGGTAGTGCTGGTGCGCAGTGGTCAATATATGCTCAGTATGATGGCTACCCTGGAAACGATAATTCCCTTGATTCTGTAGGGCAGGGCAGGCATCAGAATCTTGCTCGATGTCTGTGTGATCAGAACATCGAAGATGGTGAAACGTACAGTTATTATTTTGAGGTAAAATACACCGGGCCTTACGAAAGTGATGATGTTTACGTATATATAGGAAACGATTGCGCGAATGCCTCTGTTTCCCTTAATGATTGCATGGAAGTCGGTGTCTGGAATGAAAATGCATTTTCATCGGATAATGTCCCAATTGAAGTGCCCATTAACTACCTTGTGGATCCGGAAGATGGAGTATGCACAGAAAAAACAGGCTCTTCCACCTTCTATGTTTTTTCAGAACTTGAAGGCAAGACGGTTGCCTACAGTGTGTCCATAGCTTATGACACTAAACCACCTTCTGCACCGACAGACATTGTTGTAAAGCCCGGCGAAAATGCTCTCACTGTAAATTGGGATAATTCCCTGGCCACGGATGAAAGTGTTCTTTTTTATAATGTTCTCTGTATGCGAGAAGATTCTCCATCAGAAGCAAGCAGTGAGTCAAAAGCAAACTGGGTCTCCACTCAGGAAGTTTGCGGCAAAGTTTTAACCACCGATTCCGCAAAAACAAACTGGAAAGACGACTGTCCTGACGGAGCTGTGGTTGAAGGAGGCTCTCCCTCAAAATGTTTTGTATGCGGAAGTGTTGCCGCGACATCAAACAGTGTCAGGATTGAGGGTCTGGAAAATGAAGCGGTCTATTCTGTTGCTGTAGTTGCAGTAGATGATCATCTTAATGTTTCTGACATAAGTGAAGTTGTGGATGGAACTCCTGTTCCCACGACTGATTTTGCAGAGCATTACCGTGAATCTGGTGGTGATGCAAATGGTGACTACTGTTTTATCGCTACAGCAGTATTTGGTGATATTGAGCATCCCTTCGTTCAAGTGCTGCGACGTTTCCGGGATAAAAACCTCATGACAAGTTCTGCAGGAAGGGCTTTTGTAAAGTTTTATTATAAAAACGGTCCGCGCTGGGCCGCTTCGATCGGTTCAAACCCGGTACTTTTATTTATTGTTAAAGTTTTACTTGTTCCTGTAGTGCTACTCGCTGCAATAACAGTTGTTATTCCTCCCTGGTTGATGTTTATGCTCTTAACCGGAGGATTATACTGGTATTTTAACCGCAGAAAGAAACTGGCGGTATGCCCATGAAAAAACTTATTTTTGCAATAATTCTAACACTGGTTCCCACAAAAGTTTTTGCTGCGGACACTCTCGAGTCTCCGTCCGATATGTTTTTTGAATTCAAAGCAGGCAAATTTGTCCCGAATGTTGACAAAGAGTTCGGTGGAAGCGGGCCTTTCAAGGATATTTTTGGTACTGGGGGCTCCATGTTGTATAACATGCAGCTGGACTACCGTATTTTTAAAGGTTTCGGCTCACTTTATATCGGTAGTCAGGCAGGGTTCTACTGGATTAGCGGTAAAGCATTGCTTTTGGATGGTACAAAAAGTGATGATGAAACGGCACTGTGGTTATTTCCCGTTGGAATCAAAGTTACCTATCGCTTTGATGAGTTCCTGAAAAGATGGTCAGTACCCCTTGTTCCCTATGTCAAACTTGGTCTACTTTACACATTCTGGTTTGTTACAGAAGGTGACGGCAGTATAGCTGAGTTTTCGGAGGGTGGTGCTAAGGCGCGTGGTGGTACTTACGGATGGGAATTTGCAGCTGGCCTGGCTTTGCAACTGAATATTTTCGATCCCTCCTCTGCCCGGAATCTGGATATTGAAACCGGGATAAACGCTACTTATCTATTCGCCGAATGGGTTTACAATTCCAGCGATAAATTCGGGGCAGACAAAGCTCTTTCGGTGGGAGGAGATTATTTCCTTTTCGGTCTGGGGTTTGAATTTTGAGATGGAACGGGAAGTCCTTTACGGTGTTTTGCTGGAAGTAGCTTACGACGGCACTGCTTATTGTGGATTTCAGTATCAGGAAAACGGTCCAACTGTTCAGGCTGCACTGGAAAAAGCAATATCTACCCTGGAAAAACGATTTATAAGAGTAAAAGGAGCCTCGCGGACTGACAGTGGCGTTCATGCCCGGGGTCAGCGCCTCTTTTTCACTACACCTAATAATATTCCTGAAACGGGATACATGAAGGGGCTCAATACAGTTTTACCGAGGGATATATCTGCAGTTTCCGTGCGGAAGGTTCCTGTCGATTTCAATCCAAGGCTTACGGCGGGGAAGGTCTATATTTATCGTATAAATCTTCATCCTGTGCGTGATCCCTTCGAGATTCGATGGCACTGGCATTATTTCCATTCTCTTGACATGGGCCGAATGATTGAAGCAGCAACTTATATAAAAGGAACCCACGATTTTGACTGTTTTCAGGCCGCTGACTGTGAAAGAGATAATACAACACGTACCATTTACTCAATAAATGTTGATCGATGTGGGTACACGATTGAAATAAAGATATCCGGCAGTGCTTTTCTTAAAAACATGGTGAGGATAATTTCGGGTACGCTTGTTGATGTCGGTCGCGGCTTTAGAAATCCTGAGTATGTTAAACAACTGATTGAATCGAAAGATCGCACTCAGGCAGGTATGACTGCACCGGCTTGCGGTTTGACACTGGAAAAAATCATCTATCCAGACGAGGACACTTCAGTTCTTTTCTTTTAAGTCCTGATAGTTTAGTATACCTGTGATGAAAACGGATGACTCTGCTCTTAAAAAAAATGTAGAAACCGCTGAAAGTGAAACGAAATCAAAGCAGAAGGCTGAAATCGAGTCAAAACTTTTTCCGGATTTACGGGATGAGGCAATTAAGAAAGCTTCCTCGCGATCTTTTATGGGAAGTGCAAGAATCGGCGCTCTGATTTTTTTCGGAGCAATCGCTGTCTGGTTTTTTTCAGGTTTTATTGATCTGGTAATTAATACTACAATTCTGAAACACCACACTTCCATAAATGAGACATTATTAAAATATATTATTATGCCCATTTCATTTGAGTTCGGTTTTTTTGTGATGACCCTGCTCATTTTATATATGATGGGGCGCTTTACCGATATTCCACTTAAAACATCTGTTATCTCAATGTATATTATGGTTCATGTGGTAGATGGAATAGTTAAATACATCCTGTCCCAGTTTACTTTTTATTACGCAAGTTATATGCCCTGGCTCTATCGCCTGCCCGGCGCTGTACTGACTTTAGTGCTTGGTTACTATGTGCTTAAGATTGCTCTGAAACGTGAAAGATTATGAAAAAAATAATATTTTTAATTCTTACTCTATCTCTCAGTTGTTCTTCTAAAAAAGACTTTTCTCTGGAACAAAAACTTAAAAATGGATTGAATGATCGATTTAAAGCAAAGAAAGCTATCAAAATTCTGACAGAAAACCCTAAAATGGTTGTCAATACTCAAACTCGTGTTTTATTGCTTGAATATCTTAAAAGCAGAGCAAGTTGGTTCCCTGTTTCAGTTACAAATATTCTTCTTCGGGAAAAACCGGATAATAATCTGCTGAACATCTTTTCAGACTTTCTAAACAAATACCCTGCGGAGGATTACTATCCACCCAGAGATGATCAAATGTTTGAACTGGCTCTGAAAAATATTTTAAAATACGGTGAGGAAAAATTAAAAAAACAGGCCTTAAAACGCGTACTTAATGTTATTGATAACATGAATGAATTCGTTGACCCGCTGAATCGCGTTAAGATCGGTATTATAAAGTACAGCCTTGAATATCTTTCTTCTGTGGAGGCAAGGACCGTTTTCGAACACATCCTGCTTTCTTCATCTCCCCGTCGATTTTCCGTTGACTGTCAGGCTGTTGAAGGACTCAGTGTGACCGGGTTTGATTCTGATAACATTGTAATGATAATAATCCCGATGCTTTACATGGTAAAAGATGGCGAGAGTGGGGCAGTCTATGCTTCAATGGCTCTCAGTGCAGCTCAGGGGAATGCTCGCAAAACCGGGATTGCAGTTTTGAGGAGTATCATTACTAAAGCTGGCGATATTATTGAAAATCCCGCGGGGTGTCCTGCTGTTTTCGGTAAGGAGTCAAAAAATCTCTGCAATGTTTTTAAGGACGTAATTTATTCTGGTCAACTCAGTTCAAATACTGTTCTCTTTGAATCTACAGCAATCAGGGCCCTGAATTTCATGGGTGAATTTAAAGAAATAATGTCCCTTTATTCATCGTGGAGTGGGGACTCTTTGACCCAGCGATGGGCTAAAGAACTCTATTCCTATACAATGAAAACCATGGAAAACCCAGATCTTGCGAAACTTGCACTTCGCCGCGACAGTATTCCATCTTTCGACAGGGATCTGGCAATCCGGAACGAATTGATGATAACTCTAGCTGAAAACGGTATGCTTCGTGACGAACTCTTAAAATATGCCACTGTTGGCAAGGATACAACTATACAAATGCCCGTAGTTGAAGCACTTTCCATGTTGCCACCGGATAAAGATGTTTCAAATGTTTTTCAGTTACTTGCCAGAAATGGTACTGTTGAAGTTACTGAATCCATATATTACAGCGTGCTTCGTGGTGGTGCCCTGAATGCTGCTTTGGAGGACCAGTCGGTTTCTGCAGAGCTCAGTCGTATCTGGAACAAAGAAACCACTAATAAGACGCAGTGGCAGAAAACCAGACATATCTGGGTGAAGTTTCTTCTGAAAGAACTGAAGTATTTTAAAGACTGCACTTCAGGAGAACACTGCTTTACTCCGTCTGAGTTGTTCCGTCTTTCCGCTTTGCGCGCTGGTTGGAAGTATTGTGACGCCGAAGGTGCAAAACTTCTAGCTGAAGTGAAAGTCACGGATATTCTGGATAAAAACACGGAAACAACTGATGCTACTGGTCTTGAACTTGTTCGAAAACCATGGACTACCGAAGAAGCCGGGCGCCAGGACTCAATAAAGGCTATAATTCAAAAAAATATCAATAAATTTAATGCGATACACTTGCTTTTAAAAAAGTGTGAAAGTACTGTTTCCTGTTATGCGCAAGAAATAAAAACTGCACCTGATCTTGAAGTGAAAGTAAAAGCTGCCCGCATGTTCCGCAATTTAGCAAAGAAAGACGATGCGGTCAGGATTATTGATATTTATGAAAAAGCGTCTCCCGAAGGACGAGGAGAGCTTATCCACTGGATGGAAAAAAACAATCCCGGGATTGATGTGCTTAAGAAATTAATGAAATCCGTGAAAAAACTCGAAGAAGCCGGCGCAGATTATGTAAATAACATGAAACTCAGAATTCTTTTCCATCGGGAAAAGAGGAGAACTGCTAATGGAAAAGGAAACAGCACTGTCAGTTGAAGATAAAGCTTTTTTGATCAAGGTGGTTCGGAAAGCGATTTCCTCGAAATTTGCCGGGGGATATTCCAAAAAGGAAGCCCGCTCTTCAGTTATATCCGAAAAGTTAAATGCTCCATGCGGTGTTTTTGTAACTCTTAAAAAGCACGGGGACTTGCGTGGATGTATTGGTAACTTCAGAAGTCAAACTCCTCTAATTGATAATATTTACAATATGGCACTGGCAGCGGCGTTTGAAGACAACCGATTTGAACCGGTCACAGAAGATGAGCTGTCTGATATACAAATAGAAATAAGCGTACTGTCAGAACTTTTTCCTGTAAAACCCGATGAAATTGAAATTGGAAAACATGGTCTGTATCTCACATTCAGGCATTTTGGAGGGGTCTTTTTACCTCAAGTTCCAGTGGAGTGGGGCTGGGATCTTCAAGAATATCTGGATGAATTATGCCTCAAAGCCCATCTTCCTCCCGGAACTCACCTTCATAAAGAAGCTGTACTCGAAGCCTTTACTGCAGACGTTTTCCACGAGGAATAGACCCAATGCTGTTCGGTTAAGGCGTATTAGTTGATATTGTTGACAAAAATAAGAATAATAAGTATTAGTAAAAATATTCAGGGAGTCAGAAACAGGAGCAGAATCAGGAATCAGGATACAGGGGCTTGTTCCTGAAGGTGTATGCAAATACTGAATTGAAATCGATCTTGACCGCTTACGAAAGCGGTCTTTATGCCACAAAAACGCTCACCTTCAAAGTAAATGCCCTGCTCCTGACCCCTGTTTTCCTGAATTCCTGTCTGCTTGTAATTTCAGATGCATTCGCTGAAATCGTAGCGGCAATTGGGACTGCATCGAAGAATCCCACCGGAATAGGAATGATCCTCACAGGTTACATCGCCCAAATCATCTCCATCGCATTGTTCAAGAATAGTGCCGGTTCCGCCGAATTTATTCCATACTCCGTCACCGCAGGTGCCACAGTCGGGATCTTCACTTCCTGTTTGATAAATGCAACTGGAAGTACCGTATTCTTTAACAAAAACTGAACGACAGATGCCATCTTCAACCGGACAAACTGTCGCACAGTCGGGGTCAACATGACCGTTCATAAACTCGCACCCCATGCAGAAACCGTCATTATAAAAGCCAGCTAATTCGCAAATATCCCCTTCACAAGTTGAGTAATCATAAGTGCAGTTGACGTTGCACTGGGGGTCGTCTCCTCCTGTAAAACCTGCTTCTGTGCAGGAATGCCAGACTTCGGAACCATCGCACTGCTCCAAATCATCTAATATACCGTCACCGCAAGTTCCACCGTTATTGTGACAACTTCCAAGAAAAAATTCAGAACAGTCAGTACTGCAAATTAAAAAGCCTGAAGAATAACCGAAATCTACACAAGTCTTATTATTGTGATTATTTCCGTCACATACTTCATCTTCGTCAATATTGTCATTACCACAATTAGATATATTAGAACACTCTGTTGTATCTACAGCACAGTCAATGCATCCAAGATTTCCTGATAGAAAGCCAAAGTCACTGCATGATTTCCCTGCAAAATCATTACCATCGCAAGCTTCAATACCCTCGGCAACTCCATCTCCACAGACTGCTTCAATACAGCCTGTCGTGTCAAAAGTACAATCACTTTTACAAAGAAGGATGCCATCGCGGAAATTGTAACCGTCAAGGGAAGTGCATGACTTGCCACTTAAGTCATCCCCATCGCACTCTTCGCCTGAATCGACGGAACTGTTCCCACACAACGTGGATGGATCGTCATCGCATGAAAAAAATAAAATTGAAGTTATTAGAACTACTAGAAATGAACGCATTTCAAACTGGTCCTTCCCCGAAATTTCTGGGCGTAGTCTCAAAAGTGTGTTGAAATCATTGCGAAAAAATGTTTTCACCGACCATCAGAAAATGTAATATACTCCTCTTTGTGGCGATTGCAATGAAAAATATTTATTTGTATGATGACTTACAATAGGAAAAAAAGGAAAAGGAAATACTATATAAAATCAACTAAGCATGGTCTTTTGCAAAAAAAGGAAGAGGTAGGAGGTCGATAAATATGCTATTGTAAAGCGGTTTAAAAGGGAACGTGTATGAAAAGTATTATCTTATTTTTATTATTCCTATCTATCATCTCCTGCAGCGGGAAAAGTAGACCTGAGGAGACTCAGTCAAACGAACCTTCTTTGCCGGCGGAAAAAGTCACATATAAGAACTCCAATGAATTTATAAAAGTTTTTCATAAAGAGATTTCAACGGCTATCCATTATTTAAAAGAACTTATAAACAACGTTCACTTTCTGGATGATGTTAAGATAGTTGATTTCAACCGCAGATGTTCACTCCTGCTGATTCAGATGGAGAGACTTCAGAAGGAAATCAATGCATCTACTATCGAAGGCGAAGATTACAGCCAGCTTATAACGTTTTTTAAAGAAATTATTCAGAATATTTCTGATCAGGTGGAAGTTGTAAGGAAAATAGCTCAGAACAGGGATTGGGCACCGGATATCAGAAATCTTGACCGATTTATAGAATTACGTAATGAATACAAAATATTAGAAAAAAACTTTGGGGAAATGGGAAAATCAACAGCGGGCACTAAAAAACTTGTAAAAGCAATCAGGTGAAGTCGCGTTTGAGGATCATTGATGCGCTGAGTTTTCCGGATTCCAGAATGGTGGGGATACCGCTTCCCGGGTGAGTTCCACCTCCAACGAGATAGCAGTTTTCGAACTCTTCAAATTTGTTATGTGGGCGGAAATAAAGCATCTGTCCTATATTGTGTGCCAGATTAAAAGTAGCACCACGATAAACCGCCATTTGATCTTCCCAATCGTTTGGCGTGAAGAGTTTTTCCGTGACAATATGCCGCCTTAGATCCGGAAGTCCGCCCCGTTGCTCTGCAATATCAAGGATTTTTTCTCTGAAATCAGATTCATAGTCGGCCCAATTGATTCCGCTTTTATTATTCGGAGCCGGAACCAGGATGTAAATAGTACTGTGTCCTTTGGGTGCTAATGTCGGATCCGTGATGGCGGCATTCTGAATATAAATGCTCGGTTCCGGTGATATTGTCATGGACTTGGTTATCTCATCCACGTTCTTTTTGTAATCGGGGCTGAAAATGATGTTATGATGAGGGACATCATATAATTTATCTACTCCGAGGTACATCATCCAGGTACTGCAACTGTATTTCATGTTCGACAGGTGAGATGGAGTGTATTTACGTTTGTGCTCCGGAGCAATCAGGTTGTTCATTGCGTGGGCAAAATCAGCGTTAATCACAACATAATCAGATCTGATTTCGCTACCGTCGCTGAGAATAAGTCCCTTTGCCGCGCCGTTTTCAACAATAATTTCTTTTACTTGAGTATTCAGATGGACTTTTCCACCTTCTTCTTCAAGGACTTTTGCCATCTGCTGGCTCATTTGATTGAGTCCGCCTTTAACATGCCAGATACCGAAACCGTGCTCGAGATAACTGATTATAGAAAATGTTGCAGGGCATTCCCATGGGCTCATCCCAAGGTACTTAGCTTGAAATGTAAAGGAAATTTTAAGATCGTCGTGTTTGAAGTATTTCCCAAGATATTTAAACAGATTGATGTGCCCGTCGAGGTAGGGTGTAGCTAGAAACAGATTTGGATTCAGTGTTTCACGAATGGTTCCATAGGGTTTCTGCAGACAGGGTATGAGTTTCTCATATTTTTTAGCTTCCCTTTTCATGTATCTTTCGTAGCCGTCCCAGGAACCGGGCCACAGGGATTCCAACTGCTGCTTCATGCTTTCTTTGTTTCGCGTTGGAAAAAACGTTTTTCCGTTGCCAAAAGCCAGACGATACATGGGATCAAGTTCAGTAAATTCCATATAATCTTCACTGTTTCGCCCTGTTATTTCGAAAATTTCATCCAGAACGTTGCGCATCATAAGGAATGTAGGACCTATGTCAAAACGATACTTCCCCAGTTGAAAGTACCCGTTACGTCCGCCAACAATGGCCTCTTTTTCATAAACATTTACGTCATAACCCTTGGATGCAAGGATCATTGCAGCACTCAGGCCACCGGGGCCAGCTCCTATTACAGCAACAGATTTCTTTTTCATCAGAATTCTCCTTTATTTATATCATTAATAATTTCAGCACTAAGGATCTGGCCACACAGAGTGACCATGGGGGTGCCCGGACCGGGATTTACTGAACCACCGGTAAAATAAAGATTGCGGCACATGGTTGATCGACGTGGGGCTTTAAATCCGAGATTCATTTTAAGATCACTTACGACGCCGTAAATTGCTCCACGATTTGAGCCGTAAAGGGAATGGATATCCGCCGGGGTGAGGACATTTTTATAAACTGTGCGTTTGCGAAGGTCCACAAGTCCCATTTCTTCAAGTTTGTCGTAAACGCGTTCTTCAAGAGCACGATAATCAGGCAGGGAGCCATCTTCGGGCAATACTGGAACATGCGGTAAAATCTTGATTATACTGTGACCTTCCGGGGCAATTGATTTATCGGATACCGTTGGACAAACAAGATACGTTGTTGGATCTGATGGTAGTTTTCCGTCATGAAAAATTGTTTTAAAATGGTCCGCCGTTGATTTGGAAAAGAAGAAGTTATGGTGCGTAAGTTGCGGATAAGTGCCTTTCACTCCAAGATGGATAACAAGTCCTGAGCATGCAGGCTGGAATTTATCAAGTTTTTTAACATGTTTGGGATCATTGCCAAGGAGTGTTTTCATAGCAGGTATGATTTCAAGATTTGAAATCACGGCATCGGCAAAATGCTTTTCACCGTTTTCAAGGACAACGCCTTTTACCAGATCGCCTTGCCTGATTATCTCAACGACTTTTGAGTTGTGGAAAACGGGAATTTCAATGTCGGACAGTAGTTTCGAAAAACCTCTGGCCATATTATACAGTCCGCCTTTTACATACTGGAGGCCACCTTCAAGTTGTGAATATAGAAGTAGATTTAATACTCCCGGGGCATCATGGGAAGATGAACCCACATACTTTATAAAAAAACCAAGCATATCGCGCAGATATGGGTTTTTTACGAATTTGTCCACTCCTGATTGCATTGAACGGTAAAACTCTGTTTTAGTTGCGATATCAAGCAATTTTTGATTCTTGACAAACGAGGTGAAAGTATCATTTCCTGGTTTGAAATAAGATTTTTCCGCATAGTTGAATAATTTACGGGAGTATTCAACGTAATTGAAAAAACCATCGCCGGCATCAGGGCCAAGACGACGGAGTTCTTTTTCCATGGCGGAAATTTCAGAGTGGAGGTCTAACACTGTGCCGTCAGGCCAGAAGTTTCGCCACTGCGGATTAAGTTCTTCAAATGTCATGTAGTTTTCAAGTTTTTTACCAGCCTTACGGAAAAGCTCTCTGAAAATTTCTGGCATTATGATTATTGAGGGGCCAAGATCAAATGAAAAACCTTCTTCGCTGTGAATATTAAGCCTGCCCCCGGTGTGGCTGTTTTTTTCGAAAATTACTACATCATGACCTTCAGTTTTCAGACTGACGGCAGCGCTGATACCACCAAGACCGGCTCCGATTACGATAAATTTTTTCATCTTACTTCTCCATTTCAACCATATTTCAACACATAACAATGACTTCGAAAACTTTCGAGCAAATTCAAACTATGATTTTGGGTAGTCTAGTATAATCAAGCAACAATGTCATTGGGTAAAATTATGATCAATCACATAAACTGCGTTTCAGCAATATCGTGCCGGCAATAAAAGAAAGAAGACCGAGACCACCGAGGAAAACAAAATAATGCCAGACGGCAGAGAAGGGCGTACCCCGCCAGGTTGTTGCTTCAAGGACGTGAATTGCCCATCCCACCGGGGAAAACTGACTTGCCGTAACCATCCATGAAGGCATGAAATGGAGGGGAATCATACCTCCTCCGAACATGGCAAGAATCATAAATGCTGGCCATGTGATTGCTCCGGCACTCTGTTCTGTTTTTGCAACAGAAGCCATAAGCATCATAACTCCGGAAAATGAGATCGCAACAAAAAGAGAACTCAACAGGAACAGTGGAATACTGGAAATCCTGAGTCCGAAAAGTATTTTTGCAAACAGTGCCATCATTACACTGATGAGGAATATTGTAAAAATGGATGCGAGAGCTTTGCCTGCGATAAACTCCCACAGTGTAATAGGGGCGGAACGAATCCGGCTCAGGGTTCCACTTGTGCGTTCAATAACGAACCCAAGTACAAATGCAGCGATGCATCCTATGATTCCCCATATAATCCCTTGAGGAAAACTTACGTCGAAGGGCCCCGGCGGTTTTGCGCCCATAGTTACCGGAGTTTTAGGAATCGCTGCAAACTTCGCATCTTTGGAATATGACACCACGTAGTGGCTGAACGCGCCAAGTCCGTCAAAAAACGAAGCAATAACGCTTTTCATGGGGCTTTTTTCAGGAATAAGGGCAAGCATATCCTTTCGAACAATGGGAATATTGATGTCTGCACTTGAAAACCATAGTTTTAGCCATGACTTGATGGCAATTCCTTCCAGCGAGGCGGCCATGTAAGGTTTTGATGGGTCATAGTGAAAAGATATTTTTTTATTCCCCGTGATCAGGGCCGTAGCAAAGTTCTGAGCGAACCCTTTGTCTATCTTGAGAAAAACAGGAACCGCTCCCTCGGATGTTTTTTTGAGTGCAACTTCGGTAGTGAGTTTATTAATTATAAACCCTCCACTTTTTCGGAGCTCATCAATGAATTTCGCAGAAATTTCTGAGTTATCAAGGTCAACAACATGAAGTTGCTGATTTCCAGCACTTTTAAACTGGCCGCTGAAGAAAAAGCCAAAAGCAATGGCATAAATTACCGGGAAAATAAAGGTGAAGAAGAAGGTTCCTCGATCTCTTGCTATTTGCTTTAAATCTTTGATTGCAATTGCTAAAATCCGCATCATCGTCATTAATCCCTGAGTTTATGTCCTGTCATTTTCAGGAAAACATCCTCCAGCGAGGGCTGCCTTACGTTAAAAGATGTCATGCCACCGGTTTTCTGGAGTTTTTCAAGCTCTTTGAGAGGATTATCCGTTTCATAAACCGTTGTTGTCTCACCAAAGGAAACCTCAACAACGGGGGACAGTTTATGCGAAGCAATCAGACCCTGTGTCGTGTCCACGGCGAGTATTTTTCCCATGTCGATTATACCGATGCGATCACACAGTTTTTCAGCTTCTTCCATGTAATGAGTTACATAAATTACGGTTTTCCCTTTACTTCTCAGGTCTTTAACCGTTTCGAATATCCGGTTTCGAGATTGTGGATCCACACCCACGGTAGGTTCGTCCATTATTATTATTTGGGGATCATGCATGAGGGCACAGGCAATGTTCAGTCGTCGCTGCATTCCACCGGAGAATACTCCTGCACGGCGGTTTTTATGCTCTACAAGGTCCGCCGCTTCAAGGGCCCATTCTACTCTGTTTTTCAATTTTGCTCCCGAAAGTCCATATATGCTTGCGAAAAAACTCAGATTTTCCGAAGCAGTCAAGTCCGGATACAGGGCAATGGATTGGGGAACCAGGCCGAGAATTTTCCTCGCAGAAGAGGACTCAGGATTGAGTCCGTTTCCGATGGTAACAGAGCCGGATGACGGTTTTTTCAGTCCGCACGCAATACTCACGGAAGTACTCTTTCCAGCACCGTTTGGTCCAAGAAATCCGAAGATCTCTCCTTCATTTATTTTGAGTGACATTCCATCAAGGACTTTTCTTTTATCATAAATCTTAAAAACATCTTTAAATTCAATCATTATTTCACTGTTTGTTTTCAGGTATTACCTGAATAATAATCGTCGGCCGGGTTCAAATTACAACGGATTGAGCCTAAAATCATTAAAAAATTATTAATGGCGTAATTGAATTGACTGTGCTAAACTGCTTTATCCTGTGAAGTATATCACAGGTCGGAGGACACAAATGAAGAGCATACTTTCACTTACCCTGACGGCGATTTTCGCCATGATTATCCTATCCGGCTGCGACCCCAAAAAGTCCACAAACAACGATCCTGGCAGCGAAATATGCAATAATAACATCGATGATGACGGTGATGGTGATATCGATTGCAATGATTCAGATTGCGCCGCCTCCGCTGCCTGTCAAAGCAACAACACAAATAACGTAAATAATACCAACAGCAATATTGAAATCTGCGATAACGGTACCGATGACGATGGTGACGGGGCTGTAGATTGTGACGACCTGGATTGCCTCACATTTCAGGGCTGTAATAATAATAACAACAACAACGATGCTGGCGATGTTACCGACACCAATCCCTGGGATTTCGATGCGGACGCAGGAGATTGCCCTCCTGAAATGATCGCTGAATGTACAAACCCTGTTCCGTCTGGCTGCGGCGCCACGGAAATCCCAAATAATGGACTTGACGACAACTGCAATGGCCAGATTGACGAAAACTCTACATCATGCATTCCCGGCGACGTTCGTCAATGTTTCCTCGGACCTCCGAACCGACGTAACATCGGCGCCTGCGTTGATGGTCAGCAACTTTGTCTCAGTTCCGGCGGTGAATTCGGTACCTGGGGCCCCTGTGAAGGCGGAATTTCCCCCACACCGGAATCCTGTGACGGACTTGATAACGACTGTAACGGTTGTGCCGACGATGGCCTGTGCTGCCTGCCGCCCATTAATTGTCCCCAGAGTGATGATCCAACACTTTCAGGTGCAATGCCCTTTACGGACTTTGTAATTGACGGTGGCAACTACTACTTTGGTACGGCAGTCCGCTGGGAATGGACAATTTCCAACGGTCCCTGCGACGAAGTACTCGGCCAGCGTGCTTTTACCGTCAATGGAAACAATCAACTCAACTATGTAGCTGACACACAGCAGATAACACTCAATTTCAACCTTTCCGGCTGGTATACAATCACCATGCGGGTTTATTACAATGCAACCGAATACTATGAATGCACATTCATTCTTAAAGTAGAAGGCCCGGGACTCCGCGTTGAAACTTGCTGGGATACCGCCGGCAGTACTGACCTTGACCTTCACCTCATGAAGCAAGGACATGGTACTAACTGGTGTGGAAGTGAAGATTGTCGCTTTGCAAACTGCAAAGGCAACAGCTTCTGGGCTCAGAGTGCCTGGAATCAAGCAGACAGTTCTATTGATTTCTGTATCGGAACACCGAGTGGTTCATATTTCAACACGAATTATGGAGTTTGCAAAAATCCGAGGCTAGACCTCGACAACCAATGGGATGTTGGTATACCAGAAAATATTAACGTTGACTATCCCACGGATGGTCAGACATATAGGGTTGGTCTTCACTATTGGACCGGCTCCTTGGTAACTCACCCAGTTGTAAACATTTACTGCGATGGTCAGCGACTTGCTACCTACGGGTATCCCACTTCAAATCAGGTTACTTTCACCGATTCCGGGTCCGTATGTAGTGCCTCAGATTTGTGGCGTGTAGCTGATGTTCTTACGGAAGTTGACCCTGTTACCGGTGCTGTAACCTGTACGGTTACTCCTCTTTCCTCCGGCGGCAATCCTTACATCACTCAGACTTCAAGCGCTTATTAAACCGATCCCAAAGGGGGTAATTCTTTAATATGAGAAACCTGTCAATATTCTCTATACTCTGCATTTTCTTTGTTTCATGTGCAGATTCAACCAGTTCCGATTACTGTGGTAATAATCTCCGTGATGGAACCGAAGACTGCGACGGAAACGATTTCGGCTCTGTAAGTTGTGAATCTCTCGGTCTCGGTGGCGGTACTTTGTATTGCAACGAAGACTGCACTGTTAATACCGCAGGATGTTTTAATTCGACCTGCGGAAATGGCACTGCAGATGGTCCCGAAGAATGCGACGAGGAAGATTTCGGTGGTCAAAGTTGTCAAAGCAGAGGATATACCGGTGGAACTTTGACCTGCACCACTTCGTGCACCATTGATGAAAGCTCCTGCCGTCAATACGATGTCTGCGGTGACGGATTCATCGGCACTACAGAAGAATGCGAGTCGGATACGACACCTCTGTCCTGTGAAGACCTCGGGCATTACAGTGGGGAAGTTGAGTGTTCCGGCTGCACTTGGGATGTTTCCGGTTGTGAAAGATGCGGCGACGACACAATCCAGACTGCCCAGGGCGAAGAATGCGATGGGGAGATGCTGAATTCGGAAACCTGCGAAGGGCTCACGGGCATTGAAGGGGACCTCGTTTGCAGTAATCAATGCAGTTTTTCATTCCGTAACTGCATGGAAATACATCAATACGGCAGCGGAAGTGACGATGAAGTCGCTAGAGTTATCCGAGCCAGCGATGGCAATCTGATTTTAGTCGGAACTACATCCGGCAACATGGACGGTCAGACAAACAGCGGAGGAACCGATATTTTCGTAAAGAAAATTAATCCCGAAGGAACCCCTCTATGGACAGTGCTTTTAGGGGGCGAAGGCAACGACAGTGGTCGTGGAGTGGCACAGGATTCTTCCGGAAATATCATCGTTACGGGTTATTCTTCAGGTTCGTTTAACGGCTATGCAACTGCCGGTCATGATGATTTACTTGTAGCCTCCCTTGATTCAGCGGGAGCGATAAACTGGGGACTCTTATCAGGTACACCAGTGGGTGATTACGGCGAAGCTGTAACCGTTGATTCCGACGGTAATATCTACGTGGCTGGCTACACATACGGCGATCTTGACGGTGAAACAAACGCTGGTGGGATAGATGTGTTTATGGTGAAGTATTCAAGTGGCGGAGTTCGCCAGTGGACGGCACTTCATGGCACGCCACAAAATGATTATCCCACATCCGTCCGGTCCGATTCCATCGGCAATACCTTTGTTTCCGGATATACTTTCGGGATAATGGGGCAGGATCATTTCGGTGGCACTGATGCAATACTTATGAAAATTAACCGCAGCGGGGTACTTTTATGGATTCACCAGTTTGGTACCGCTTCCAACGACGGTGCCAACGATGTTTTCATTGCCGGTGACGGAAGCATCTGGACAACGGGGTATACTCAGGGTGA
Source organism: Myxococcota bacterium (assembly GCA_018821305.1). Classification (GTDB taxonomy): domain Bacteria; phylum Myxococcota_A; class Polyangia; order HGW-17; family HGW-17; genus JAHJMN01. The sequence goes on along the minus strand of JAHJMN010000173.1, from coordinate 851 downwards.
TCTTGCATCCGAATCCCTCGGCGCATATGACGCCTATACAGCTAAGCACAATTCCCTAGGCTCAGTAATAACCGCATGGCAATTTGGCAGTGCCGGCAATGATTACGGCAATGCCCTTTCCGGCAACGCTGACTACATAATGACCGCTGCCATGTCCGAAGGGGATTATGATTACTGGACAAACGCCGGTGTCGGCGATGTTATGCTCCATGCCATTACTGTCAGTGGTGGCAATGTTGTTTCGGAAACGAGGCATGCAGGCTGCTCCGAAGAAGATAAACCGACATCTGCAGCGGTTGATACCGACGGAAATCTCATCACAGTGGGTAATACATCACACTCTCTTGGAAGCACATGGTTCGGAGGCATGGACATCTTCATGCTGAAAACCCCCGGAATATTTTAGAAAGTGCATCATCAGGGGAGCGGCTATTGGATACTCATTAGATAGAATCAAAGGTTGTCCTGTGGTGTTTTTTAGGATAAGTATGTATTATAAAATTGTAAAAAATTCGGACCCGAAGAACAGGATATGTGGGTAAGCTACAATGAATGGAGAGGATTACACCTGACTGAGTTTGATTCGGTAGACGGTATTTTGCGCCCGAATTTATTTGAACCTGAATTGCAAATAGATTGGGATAATTGTGTCAATGAAGATTATATGATTAATTTCATTACTAATTTAGAGTACGCAAAAGTATTTTAAATAGTTAATGTCCTGTAATACGATCTTTTCAAGTTTACGCCGATTTCAGGCACAGGACATTAAGAATGAAGACCTTGAAATTATTATAGTGTTCTGAATAGCATGTTTTCGTAAACATGCTCAATTTTGATAAAAATTGAAT
>JAHJMN010000172.1 GCA_018821305.1 Myxococcota bacterium | reverse complement strand
ATAATCAGGGTCTTGTGCCTGAAGGGGCATCGCAAGTACTGAATTGAAAGCGGTCTTTATGCCCCAAAAACACTTACCTTCAAAGTAAACGCCCTGTTGCTGTCCCTGTTTTCCTGACTTCCTGTTTTCCTGTAATTATTAAAAGATATTGTATTTATTAATTATTTCTTTCCAAATTTCACTAACCGATCAGCATTGGGTCTAGTTCATTACGGAAGTTGAATCGTTGGTTTCTTTTGCTTTTACTTCTGGAGCAGGTGCTTTGGACATATCAGAACCCTTGGAAGAATCATGAGTTGTTTTTACTTTGAAGTTCATTTTGGCTGCGAGTGATTTTTGAAGACTGATTAGCTTTTTGTTATCTTTATGAAATTCAACCTCTGTCTGGGCAAACTTCTGTTGAGCTTTTATTTTGTTATCATTTTTATACAAAGAAACTGCTTCATCATAGCCAGTAGCAAACTTTTTGATACTTTCCATGAGATGATTCTTAATATCTTTCAATTCCGAAGACACAGCAATTTTGGCTGTCTGTTTTTCAAGTTTTTTTAATTCTTCAGTCATTGTTTCGGCTTTTTTTAAAAACACGGGTGGATCATTTTTAAATTTAACGGTCTCCGTGAGAAGCCCAACCATTTTTCTGTGAATACTAACGAGTTGATTATTTTCATTTGCAATTTTTGTTTTGGGGTTTGAACATCCAACAGACAAAAAAACCAAGGCAAGAAAAAGAAAAGACATGTTTTTATACATAAAAGGCTCCTTTCGGGATCGACGAAACTGCTTCAAGTTTAGAAGGATTTAAAATAAAATATAATCATAAAATTATAAGATATTTCAAAAAAAACACCGTAATCGTAAAGTAACGAAACCGGTTTTGAGTGCATATAGTGTCAAAAATAATGCCGGGACACTACAAAAAAATTGTTACGGCAACAATTGAATATATTAAAGCACTCCGGAATTTTCAAAAAACAATACTCGATTGATCTTTTCCCCTCTTTTTTACTAAAAAATTTAATAATATTTCCTTTTCTGCTAAAACATGACGGATTTAATATTTTTTTGGAGGTTTCATACTTGTATCTTCTTATTTTAATCGTGTTAATGTCCGCTCCACCAAAAAACGATACAAACTCACGCAAAAATCGACCGGGCAGAATTGTGAAGAAAGCTGAGAAGATCGTTACTCTTTTTAATTTACACACCCTGGAAATGATTCCTCTTCAGAATCCTTCCCCAAGGCTTCTGGCATGGTTTTTCCGATGTCGGAAAACAATGATTCCTGCAAGTGTGTTCGATACTAAAATACTGAAACATCTCAGCAATATAGTCCGAAAGTTTTCGGCCCAACGCGTAAACATTTTTTCTGCTTATCGTTCCCCTAGATACAATGAAGAACTGAGAAAAAAACTTCATGAAGTAGCTCGCAGATCATACCATTTAAAAGGTCAGGCTCTTGATTTTAATCTTGAAGGAGTTGATACGGCGGCTCTCGCTAGATACCTTAGACGTATACATCATGGTGGTGTTGGATATTATCCCCACAGTACATTTATTCACATGGATACAGGCCCTCGCAGGCGGTGGCGCGGGTTGTAATCTAGAACGATGATATTTTAAGATAAATCTTCAAAAGGTTTACAATCCGATAATTTTCCTCTGAAATTCTGACAGGATGAACGATAGTCGATTCACTGGAGATCCCTGTTGTTTTAATGAGCCACAAGTTGTAATTGTCGGATTCAAATTCCGGTAAAATTACAATATTCTTTTCAAGATTACTTTTCTTCTTCAAATAAAGGTTATATTCTTTTAGTTTCCCATACTTACGCGCAAGCATCTCCGGTGTGTGCTTTGTCCTGGAGTTAAAGATCTGTCTTAATTCAGGAACGTTGGCAAGCTTCTGTATTTTTTTATAGATCTCACTGTTTTTGTTTTGACTTGTTAGAACTCTCTTTTTTGACCATTTTTTTTCGTATCTCAATATTAATGAACTCTCGGTTTTTTTCCCGAACTTCATGATTCTTTTTATTCGATCTTCAGCAGATTCAAGAGAAACTGGAGCATTTATCATGTTCTGAAAAAGGACATGTATTGGCTTATTGCTACTTATTTTAATTTTCTCCCTTGAAATTGTCATTTTCCAACCGGAGGGGAGATTATTTTTCAGGTTAATTATTTTTTTATCGTTGATGGGGCTGGTTAAAAATAAAAAAGCACAAAAAATCAGACTCATGAAGTAACTCCTTTTACTGATTGTTAGCTCAAAACTATACAATTAGACCGTGATATTTTCAACGCCTTGTGGTTACTGTCCTGAGTAAAAAAATCGATGAAAAATTTGAAAGACCATATTTCAGGACAGTAACTAATTAATTATGGACAGGTTTTTGATAGAATACAATGCTTTGAAAAAAGGTTGACACATATTTAACAACAACAACTTTGTATTTTTTGAGGCTGGAAATCGTTGAATATGGAAGTTAGTCCTTGACGGTCACCGATTTGTTATTTAATTTTACCTGATGTTTATTATAAATTGTGGAAACTCATTATGACAAATACTGCAGATCAAAGAAAACACCCGAGATATGAACTTGAGGCTTTTGTAGATTACACTGGTAGAGAATTTCTCCTTAACCGGCGAATTTATGACATCAGCCTTGGCGGACTCAGGCTACAGACATCGGAAGTCGAGGAAGTTGGCAGAGAAGTAGATCTCGTCATTTCCTTTCCGGATCTTGATGCTGTCATTGAACTGAAAGGAGAAGTAGCCTGGAAAAAGGATGACGGCTCCCGAGAAATGGGTATACGCTTTAAAAATGTAGGTATAAAGGAACACAGATTACTGCAGGAATACCTGAAAAGAGTTTCTTAAGGTCACGCATAAACCAGTGTATACATCCCGAAACTGTTATCGGGATTTAACCCTGATCTTTACGAAGGTCAGGCAGTATTAGTGAGACAGGGCCATGGCACTTTTAATTGAAAGTCTATTAAGAACTACTCCGTTTACTGAAACCGACAGAGAAATAATTCTCCGCGGTATTATTCAACTTTCTGAGGCAGACGGTATTGTTGACCCTCGGGAAAGGGAATATTTGAAAAAATTCGTAACGGAATTTATGCCTGAAACAGATCCCACTGATCCAAAATACAGCGGGACAAAAATCAACACGGATGATGTAAGGACTCTATCCTCTGATGATGTCAGAAGATGCCTCGTGGGTTTCCTTACTATTACCGCGTATGCTGATGAAGAATTTGCCGATGAAGAGCGAAAGTTCATTTCCGATCTTATGGGAGATACCATCGACAGCAAATCAGTTACAGAAATTCAACGCGCAGTAAGGCAATTCCTGTACAGACGAATTGTTTTTGCTTTTGCTTTTAAAAACCACTATCTGCATCCTGATTTTGCCCGGGAAATGGCCCGGCGTTTCGATATCAGTGACGATGATGCCGTTTTCATCAATCAGGGTGTCTTTAGTGCTCTTATGGCAATAAAAGCTCCGACGGATGAGGTTTCTGATGGGTGACAGACCATCCTGGAAAGAAATTGATGCTCGAAAAGATCGGGGTGGCTCATCTCCGGCTCGCGGTAGCCGGAAATCCGAGCGATCTGGCGTAAGCAAAGATGCTCTCGACAGGCTCTTTAACTCCGGAAAAATCGGAGAAATCGTACGAGAAAAAGAAACTGAAAAGCAAATTGTTTCTTCCTCGGATCAGGCTCTTATTACAAAAGTAAAACGTGCTCTGCGGATTGAAGATACAATCAAGTTTCTTACGACGGCGGAAAAAATTTTAAAGGAACACGGTGCCCCAGCGGATTTCGAGTTTCTTGGAAGATGTCTTGAATTATCAAATATCCGCTTAATCCTGATGGTTTTACGGAAACTGGATGAAATGCTTGAAAGCGGCCTTAAACCTGAGCGTAGCGGTTCCATGAGAGCTCTGATTGGCATGCTTGGCGTAAAATTCGGTGATGAAGAAGTCGAATCTCTTGCGTCTAAAGTAAAGTCTCAGTTGTAAAATCTCTTCCGTATTATCTCTGAGGGTATAAAATGAATTTTGAAAATGTTCTACTCACCGGTTGCGCCGGTTTTATCGGGGCTAATACGGCACGGATGCTTTTAAAGCAGGGAATTAAAGTAACAGGAATAGATAATCTTAATGATTATTATGATGTAGCCCTTAAGCAATACCGACTTTCAATTCTCTCTGAATATCCCGGTTTTCAATTCATTAAAGGTGATATAGAAGATAGTAAACTTATTGATAATACATTGAAATATAACCGTCCTGATGCAATTATAAATCTCGCAGCCAGGGCAGGAGTTCGAGCGTCTACGGAAAATCCTTATATATATTTTTCTACAAACGTCACCGGGACACTTAATATACTCACGGCAATGAAAGACCATGGAATAAATAAACTTGTCCATGCGTCCACTTCAAGCGTGTACTCTTCCCACTTGCCTCCATTTCGGGAAGACATGAACACTTCAAAACCCTGGTCACCATATGCGGCGAGTAAACTGGCTTCCGAAGTTCTCTGTCATACATGGCATCATCTTTATGGTTTTGACGTCACAATTGTTAGATATTTTACTGTTTATGGTCCAGCCCCAAGGCCTGACATGAGCATTTTTCGCTTCATTAGATGGATAAAAAACGGACAGGAACTTATGTTGACCGGTGACGGAACTCAGTCACGTGATTTCACCTATGTAGATGACATATCAAGGGGAACTATCGCTGCCTGCAATTCACCGGGGACTTACCGCATTATTAATCTCGGTGGGGGAAATGAACCCACTCCAATGAACTATGTTATTGAAATAATAGAAGACCTTCTCGGAAAAAAAGCGAATGTAAGGCATATCCCTACTCCTCCCGAAGATGTAGTTTCCACAAGAGCGGATATTTCTCAGGCAAAGCAAATTCTCAACTGGGAAAGTACCGTGGGAATTGAAGATGGTCTCAAAAGGACAGTGGAATGGTATCTCCAAACCCCTGACATTGCCGAAAAAATAAAAATTTAAAGTATTTCACGACAGTAAATGTTGAATCACTTTTTGAGCATTTCTTCGATGAGGAGGCTTATGTTTTTGGACATCCGGTTTTTGTAAAAAGATTGCGAGATCGTGCAAATCATCAGTGGATATATTGACAGATAAATCAGGTCGAGAATCTTCCAGTTATTGGCAAAAAAAGAAGAAATAAGAAAAATCAGGTATGGAACAAATGATTTGAGGCCCAGAAGGAATTTTGAAGTTATTACTTTGTCCATCGGGGTCGATTTCAATGGAAACTCAAACTCTGCCATGAGAAGTTTCCTGTCCCGCTCACCTTTTTCAAACAGATCAAATACTCCCCGGAAGTTTATTGCAAACAATGTGGTTTCGGTTTCGATGATATCTCTTATTTCTTTAAACTTTCCATCCCGCAGAAGGTACATGATCTTAATCCTGAGACTGTCCGCTTGAAAAAACGATGCAATGCGTAAACGGATGATAATCATGAAAATAAACGACAGGCCAAGGCCGGACCATAAGAAAATCTTCAGGATGAGCATTAATAAGACCTCCTTCGGGTTAATAAGATAATACCAAATCTTAAAACACTTCTGGAAAAAAAACCTGATTTACATGTTCCTGTCCCTGTCCTGTTCCTGATTCTGCTACTGTTCTGTTCCTGTCCTGTTCCTGATTCTGCTACTGATTTCCTGTTTGCCTGAAAATATTACAGGAAAGCAGGTAGTCAGGGTACAGGAGCAGCAACAGGTCATAAAGATTCAACATCAATAGATAATTAAAAAGATTTGAAGCAATTATTCACTTAAAAGGAAGACTTCAGGAAAGAGCCCCTCTAAAGCATTCCGTTGCGCGAAATTGCCTACCTGATTGTCCTGTTCCTGCTACTGATTTCCTGTTTACCTGAAAATATTACAGGAAAGCAGGTAGTCAGGGTACAGGAGCAGCAACAGGGCGTAAACATTCACTTTTCGATACTTTAACTCCAGAACTATTTCTAGCCTTTTACTCCGCCGGCGGTGAGGCCACCTACGAGGTGTTTTTGGAGGACGTAGAACAAAACCATGATGGGGACGGATACGATTACGCTGCCTGCGGCGAATTTACCCCAGGATGTGCTGTGGGAGCCCACGTAGTGCTGGAGCATTACTGGCAGAGTGTAGGCGGTTTCCTCATTAAGGAAGGTTTCTGCGAGAATGTACTCGTTCCAGGCGGTCATGAAGCTGAACAGAGCTGTAACCGCAAGGGCCGGGCGACTTAAAGGCAGAACCACACGCCAGAACATGGAAAAGCGGGTGGCGCCATCGATCCAGGCGGCCTCTTCCAGTTCCTTGGGAATAGTATCGAAGTAGCCCTTGAGCATCCAGACGCAGAAGGGAATTGCCGTAGTGGAGTACACTAAAACGAGGCCGGTCATGGAGTTTAAAAGCCCCAGCCGGTCTAAAATGACATACAGTGGTATCATAATCAGCGTCGCCGGGAACATCTGCACCACTAAAAACATCGTGAGACCGATCTCACGACCGGCAAACCGGAAACGGGAAAAGCTGTAAGCTGCCGTGGAAGCAAGGAAAAGACCCATTATTGTAGTGATAAGTGACACCACGAGGGAGTTTAAAAACTGGCGGCCAAAGAGAGAACGCCCGGTGCTGTCGCGGCTGCCGATGACGTCTTTATAATGTTTAAGGGTCAGTTCTTTGGGTACGGGATTAAGGCTCCGGGAGAAATTGTCACCGGGGGAAAGGCTTTTACGAACCACGAGCATCACGGGATAGAGCGTGAGAATGGTAAAAACGATAAGGAAAAGATGAGTAAGAAACATTCGGATTGAGGAATGGCTGTTCATCACATATCCTCCGCTGCTCTGGTGATTTTATTCGTAGCTTTAGTGTACAAATACAGGATGACGAAAATGAGGGTCGCATAGGCGGCGGCAAGGCCGTAACGCTCCCCGCGCTTGAATGCCCACTGGTAGGCTTCGGTGATTAGGATGTCCGTGGCACCACCGGGCTCTCCACCGCTCACGAGATAAATGACGTTGAACATATTGAAGGTCCAGATGCTTCCTAAGACGATGGCGGGGAAAAGAGCCGGCCTTAAAAGAGGAAGCGTAATGGTTTTAAACTGCTGCCACTTACTTGCGCCGTCCACTTCCGCTGCTTCATAAAGGGAAGTGGGAATGGACTGGAGTGCCCCAAGGGAAACGACCATCATGAAGGGGAAACCCAGCCAGGTGTTGGTTATGACGTTTGCCATGAAGGCAGGCCAGAAGGATGAAAACCAACTGATGGAGCCGATGCCGATGTTGTCGAGAAGAATGTTGATGGCACCGTACTGCTGTTGGAACATACCCTTCCACATGAGGGCGGTGATGTAGTTGGGCATTGCCCAGGGAATGATCAGTAAAACTCTGTAGATGCCCTTCATCTTAAGAAGGGGATCTTTTAAAATAAGGGCAATTCCGAGGCCGATGCTCACGTGAAGGAAAACATTCACGCTGGTCCATAGAATTGTAACCCCGAGGGTAAACCAGAAGTTGAGCGGATTTGTGAGGGAACTTCCACCACCGGAAAGGATGTCGATGAAATTGGAAAAGCCCACAAACTGAAACTCACCGCGGCAGTGATTGAAAAAGCCCAGAGCAAGTCCTGCGGCGAAGGGAATGAGAACAAGGACCATCATGCCGATCATGGCGGGGAAAATGTAAGTGTAGGCGAGGCGGAATTCACGCAGGGCACGGAAAAAGCGCGATGCATGCCCCGTAAACCATGTTATGGCAAGGGCGAATGTAATGGCACTGAGACCGAGCCACCCGGCGACAAAGTAGCCTTTTCCAAAACCGCGAAAACCTTCCGTGAGAAAAGAGTAAAAGGGCCCGGAGGGATTCATGCGGTAGGCACTGATGGTTAAGCCCGCAAGACAGGCAAATGTGAGGACACCATAAATGGGGGCGTATCGGTTACTTACGAAGAAGACCACGGCTATGGTGGCGAGAAGGCTGATGAAAAGCATAAGCCAGGGAGCGGACGGAGCTCGCTTTTTCAAAGGCATGAATACTACGCTTACCTGATTGGGGCTTGTGCGTATGGAAAAAATAAGCACGGGAGGTTTTCCCGGCCGGGATTCAAAACGGGCATAGTAACGGCCCGTAGACAGGGTTTCAGCTCCTGCATCGTGGGCTTTGCGCAAAAGCGCCTGAAAGCGCTTATCTTTGGAAGTTTCCGACAGAGTATTGAGCTTGCCCGACAGCTTTTCCGCTGGTTTTGCATGATCCCACCCGGAGATCATGTTGAAATTAAACAGTTTGCTATTGGAACCCGGAATGGTGTTGAGAATGAAAAATCCGGCGAGATCAAGGGACTGGGGAGATTTCCCAGAATAAGCCTGATAAAGGAGACGGTTGCCATCCTGAATGGCGGTATTTTCCAGGGTTTTGTTCTGTACCCTCATTACTATGAATAAGCCGCCAGCAAGGAGCAGGGCGCTCAGCCCAAGAGTAAAGGCCATGGTTATGCGTTTTGGAGTTGGGATGGGGCAGGTGAATCTCATTTTCCCCTCCTTAAACAGGCGCCGAGGTATTTTTCCGTTTCCCAGGCGGCCTCCGCGAGAGCTTTTTCAGGCTTCACGTTACGTCGCACGATGGCGGCAAGGGCCTTGGTGTAAGGCGACCATAAAATGCGGGCTTCGGCACTTGAAGGCATGACAATGGATTTGTTTGCAATGCGGTTGAAGTTTTCATAGTGGAATTTACCGAAGGCACAGTCAGGATTTGTGATACATTCGCCGCGCATGCGGTTCTGAACGGACCGGATAACGGGCATCTGTCCGGCGTTTCTGGCACGCAGTTCGGAGCTGGCTTCCCCTGTGAGATAGCGTATGGCCCGGAAGGCTGCTTCGGGATTTGCCGCACGGGAACTCATGTAGATGCCTTCAATGGTGAGAAACGGAGCTGCATAACGCCCTTGAGATGACGGCAGATCCGTTACAGAGAATTTAACTTTTTTCATATCGATCTGGCTCATAAACCACGGTCCGGAGATAACCATGGCTATTTCTCCACGGTTGAAGAGATCGCTCATAAGGGGATAACTCAGTTCCGGCGGGCAGACGGCTCCGGCGTGATCCCCCGCGAGATCCCACGCGATTTTCGCCGCATCAATTGCTTCGGGAGTTTTGATCTGGATCTTCCCGCTTTCGGAAACAAACCGGCCCCCGGAGGCATGAAGCCACGGGGCATGGTGGTACGCATCATCCGCCATGTATCCAAGGCCGTAGCATTTGAGGGAACTGTTCCAGGGGCATTTTCGGGTGTACTTTTTTGCGAGTTTTTTGAAGCTTTGAATATCCCACTTTCCGGTTTTCATTAATTCCCGGATTTCCTGTTCCGGGCTGGTTCCATCAGGAAGGGTCCGATAATACAGAGCAAGATTTTTCGCAGTTAATGGAATGCCATAAAGCCTGTTTTTCTTTATGAAGGCGTTTACTGTCTGAGTTGGGGTCAAATCCCCAAGCAGGTCTTTATCAGCCCAGAAATCCATGGGGGCTAAAAGGCCTTTTGAATGCCAGTCGTCAAGGCGATCGTGGGCATATATGAAGATGTCAGGCCCCTGCCCTCGGGGAAGTGAGTTTGTAAGTTTGTCGGGGAAATTGCCGAAACTAACGGAAAGTATTTCGATTTTGTACCCCTGATTAAGGGCCGGATCAGCGTTGTATTTGGCTACGATTTCCTTGAGAACGGTTTCTTCTTTGCCGATGTAAGAATGCCACATGACAATGCGGTGAGATCGCCCGGACACTGCAGAAAAACGAAGCCAGGACTGGAGTCCGATTAAGAAAAGAATGACAAATGCCGTTCCCACAAGGGGAGCCGCTGCTTTTAATCGTTCCATTTCTACCCTCTCCTGAGTGAGTTGCCCGATGTTTCGGTGTTGAAAATGTGAATCTTATCCGGAGGAAAACGGAGTTTCAACTTATCACCGACTTTTACGCGGAAAGTGGGCTCGAAACCCGCCATCACAGAGCCTGATTCGGTAGTCACTGTGACAAGAATCTCTGCTCCAAGGGGTTCGACGATTTCTGCGGTGCCACTGATGACACCGTCGCCGTCTTTATCCGTGTGTTCCACATTTTCGGGTCTGATGCCTAAAATTACGTCTTTATGCTTTGCAGTATCAAACTCATCGGGAATTTTCATTTTGAAGGAAGAATTACTCATTTTACCATCGGTAACAGAGCAGGGAATGAAATTCATGGTGGGAGAGCCGATAAATCCGGCAACGAACTTGTTTGCAGGCTTACCGTAAAGTTCCAGTGGTTCACCCATCTGGCGGATTATGCCTTTTTCCATGACGACGATAGTATCTGCTAAAGTCATAGCTTCCACCTGGTCATGGGTAACGTAAACGATGGTTGTTTTCAGGCTCTGGTGAAGTTTCGCAATTTCCCGGCGCATTTCGCCACGGAGTTTGGCGTCAAGGTTTGAAAGGGGTTCGTCAAACAGGAAAACCGATGGCCGACGGACGATGGCTCGACCCATGGCTACGCGCTGGCGCTGGCCCCCGCTTAAAGCTTTGGGACGACGGTCAAGATACTCGGAAATAGCAAGCATCTTAGCCACTTCATCCACGCGCTTATTGATTTCCGCCGTGGCCATTTTGCGGAGTTTGAGGCCGAAACTCATGTTTTCACGCACAGTCATGTGGGGATAGAGGGCATAGCTCTGGAAAACCATTGCAATGTCGCGATCTCTCGGAAGAACCCGGTTAACAACGCGATCACCGATGTAAAGTTCGCCGGATGTGATTTCTTCGAGACCGGCAATCATTCTGAGTGTGGTGGATTTTCCGCAGCCGGATGGACCTACGAGAACTGTGAACCGACCATCTTCGATTTTGAGATTGAGCTCGGGAACTACAGTGACGTTTCCATAAGCTTTGACAACGTTTTTGAAAACAACTTCAGCCATGATACTCCTCAAACCATTAAGAAAAAAGCGAACCTGAATGCCTGTGTTTATAAATTGTTATGAATGAACTCAGATTTCCTGACGCGTACTGATTTCCGACTCTAATATATGAACGTCGCAGTGTCCAATTAAAAACCAAGTTCCAGAGGCCGTTTTTAATATAATTTCCCCATGTGGAAGGGTTTTTATTCAAGTTTGTCTGGTCTGGTTCTTTGCAAAGAACTAATAATTCCTGCTTGAAAAATGCATTTTCAACTGTATAATGCAAAGTGCAAAAAACACATTCTATGAAGGAGAAACATTATGTGGACTAAAAAAATTCTTTTTATCAGCATGCTTGGAGCCGCTGCCCTTTTCGGTTGTGATGACGATGATTCAAACAACGAAAACGGAAAGGAAAACACCGTTGCTCTGTGTACGGACAATCTTGATAACGATCAGGATGGAGACGTTGACTGCGCCGATGCAGACTGTGCCGATGCCTGCAACAGTATAGACACGGATAATGACGGTGTTCCTGATTATCAGGATGTTTGCGAAGGTCACGACGATAATGTTGATGCGGACAATGACGGTGTTCCAGACGGTTGTGATGCCTGTGAGGGCAGCGATGACTCCGTTGATGCGGATTCCGACGGCGTACCCGATGGTTGTGATGTTTGTAGCGGTGGCGATGACAATGTAGATTCCGATGGTGACGGCGTTCCGAACGATTGCGATGTCTGCGCCGATGGCGATGATACCGTTGATACCGATGAAGACGGCGTACCCGATGCCTGTGATATGTGCGAAGGTTATGATGATACTCTCGATGCCGATGAAGACACAGTACCTGATGACTGTGATGTTTGCGAAGGTGGCGATGACACCGTTGATACAGATTCCGACGGAACTCCCGATGACTGCGATGACTGTCCTCTGACGGAAGATTGCAACGTCTGTTATGAAGCCTGTTATTACGTTGAAAATACCTGTGGTTTCATTGGAACCTGCGCTTATGTTGGTTTTGACTGCACCACGGAAGATGATTTCTGCGAATCTCAGTGCTTACTTGATGCCGAGTGCAGTGCGATTCAGACAATGGCAGGTCAAACTCCCGATCCGGATCTTACCGCCTGTATCAACGCCTGCGATGCAAACAACGCATGTCAGACCTGCACCGCAACCAATTGTCAGCCGGAGATTGCCGCCTGTAATCAGGATACAATCTGCGTGTCTTTCATGACCTGCATTGAAAACTGCACCGATGCTTCCTGCGTTGAAACCTGTGCTCAGAATAACCCTTCAGTCGCTGCAGGAAATCTGATGAGTTGCTCCTGCGACTCCTGCCCAACGGACTGTGGTAATTTCTGCAGTGGTATGAACTGATCCACCTTAAATGTCATGATCCCTCCATATCGTTTGAAACTTCTTGAAATTTTTTAAATAAACTTTACTTTCTAAGTTGGAGTATTCCTGTAAAGATCCCATTAATGAGGGTAATGATGTTAAAATACTTTGTTTCAATTTTTTACAGTCTTTTGTTATCAACTCCTGTATCTGCCAATACGTGGTTTTCAAAAGGGAAAAGTTTCAGTATTAAAAATTCCCAGAATATTTACTATAAAAAGCCCATGCGCTGGTTCACTTCCCATGGAACCTGGGGAAAAGACGGCGGTCAGGGTGTTGATATTATTACTGGGAAAATAGTTGATATTCCATGGTACAGGAATTATCCAAATTATCCGGGCAATTCGTCTCTCACTGAATGGTCAGAATTAAAAATGGTCCATTTTAACGGCGGTACTAAAAAAGGGTGGTTTTTTGGAAAAGCAAAAGTGAACAGCACCACTTATTATCTTCTGGAGATGGATTTTAATTTAAAAAAGATTGTCCATTTTATCCCGATTAGGGGAAATTCACTTGTTTCCGTAGGCATGGATCCTCAGGAAAATTTTTTTCTTGCGGCAACGCGCACTTCTCCCGGAAACAATGCCGGTCGTTCCATCGTCGAAAAGATACTGCAAATTGATATTAAAAATAAAAAAGTGATAAGTTCAATTAATGTAACTGTAAAAACGAGACCCGGACAGACTACTTCAAATCTTGTGTACCTGCCGTCTTCAGACATGAAGTTTATTTATATCAGAGAACATGACGAATATAACAGAAGTACCGGGAAAGGCTTTTTGAAAAGTCCGGAAACTCAAGGCTTTTTAGTTGATGTAAACTCAAAAAGTTATTTTACAATTAAAACTCCTGTTGAAGTCTGGACGGCTTCTTTTACCCCTGATAATAGATTCTTATTTATTTCCAGTTATCAAAAAGGCACTTTGAGTCGATTGAACCTCAAATCTAAATCTATTGATAAAACAATAAAAACGCCCGATAGAAATATGTTAATTAGTGCCACATCAAAACAATCTCTCTATGTGCTTCATCTGAATGGACTGAAAGTCTACGATTTGAACTTCAAATTGTTAAAATATTTTACAAAAAAGCAGATTCTTGGCTCAGACATCTGGGCCGGGCCATATGAAACGGATTCTTCCGGAAGCAAAATGATTTTTGGGCTCGTTAGAAATGGCAAAAAAATATATCAAATTCTTAATCTTTTGAGATGATATTGGTTTGTTCCCAGAAATTGAAATTTTATATTGACATGACTTTATAAATAAACGTTAATACCCTTCATGTAAATGAACCAATAAAGGAGTTTTAAAATGGGTTTTCTTGATTTTTTATTCGGTAAAGCTAAAGACAAAGTAACTGACAAAGCAAAAGACAAAGCATCAGATCCACCGCCTCCACCAAAACCTCCGAAAGAAACACCGGAAGAAAAAGCTGCCCGCAAAGCCGCTCAGGAAGAGGAAGCACGTCGCCAGACTCAGGCCATGATGGATCAGGCCATGGCAGAACAAAAAGCAAAACAGGCCGCCGCCGCCGCCGCAGATCCTACACTGCTTGCTCCTTTTGAAGGAATTACCGTTGAAGGTTGGGCTCAGGCTGCAGCTATGATGGCTTCTACTCCGGACCCCGCACAGCAGATATCCAAACTTGCCGCCCTCGGCATGGATGCCGCTAAATATGAAAGAGTAAACGCCGAGTTTCAGGCCAGAATGCAGCGAGATACTGCTTTTGTTATTGCAACGGTTTTCGGAAATGCTTTCAGTGCCTCGCAGGGCGTAAATACTGACGGACCCGAGCCCATCAGTTTTGAAAAATACGGCGAACTCGCTGGTGCTCAGGCTGCCTGGGGTGAAATGGGTGTTGATGTAAATCAAAAACTCATGGAAGTTTTCGGCATCAAAGCTGTTGATGTTTCAAACTACGGTGCCTACTGGTCTGCAAAATTCATGGCTGACTACACACTAGCCATGAAACATGGCGATCTTATGGAAAAATACAAACAGAAATACCTCAGTGGTTCTGATCAGGATGGTGATATTCAGATATGACAGACGGTGAAATTCTTTCTGTCGTTATTGAACTTGAAAAATGGCTGGGTCGTAATACGGGGAAAGCTCTGAATACGGCCCTGGCCATTGAAGAACCCGGCGGAAGTTCCCCCCAGTGGGTTGATCTTCTCAGCCATTTTAAAGTAAAACCGGTTTCTGAAGAAGAGCGATTCAGGACGGCAAAAATCACAGGAATGCAGCGGGGGGCAAGTCCCGAAGAACTTACGGATCTGCTTGCGGCAATTACTAAAAGTATGCGGAGCAAGATAAAAAAACTTCCATGGCCCGATGATAATGCGCTGTCTCTAAGGATTGATAGACTGAGATCCCTTACGGATCGCCTTCTTGATGAAAACATGGCAGCATACAGGAAAATAGTGTTCCCTAAAAAAGGTATGTTTGCCCATGCTAAGGAAGCTGCAGAAAAAAGCCGGAATGAACCTGGGTGGAAAGCTTCCTCTGAGGCTTTCGTGAACTGCTGTCGCGGATGCGGAGCACCCAGAATCAACCCCTCACACCTTGATTGTGAGTATTGTGGAGAACATTTCTAATGCCTATAGACAAGACTCTTCTCGATAAAATTGGAGAAAAGGGAAAAAAGAAACTTTCCCCCCTGGTAGACAGATACGTAGCTTTTACCGGGAAAATCAATGAACGTGTTGCAGAAATTCGTGCTGAAGCTGATGCGGGAATGGACGAACTTATTAAAGCTAATCCAGTGGATTACGGTCCTATTTCTGCTGGATTTTCTTCTATTACTGCACGTTTCAGGGCCCTCGGCAACAAGGTCAGTCAGGCTGTTGAAAAACTTGAAGAAGAGTGGGAGCAGTTACTTGAAGATTGTAATCTGAAGAATAAAGAATTATCCAGGGCTAACCTGCTCTGGTCTCAGGTTATAACCGACAGTCGGGATCTTCAAGACAGACTTGAGAGAGAAGGTAACTACCTCGAAGTACGCAAAGGTGCGGACTGGGCTCGTATTCTGTATAGCGAAATGCAGAAAGAGCAGGGTCTGGTTGTAAATTGTCCTCAGTGTGGAGCGGGTCTTCCATCAAAGATCAGGCATGCTGCCATGAACGAAACCTGTGGGCACTGCGGTAGTGTAAATGAAATCTATGCTCATCCTTTTACGGGAGCGTATTTTGGAACCGGCGTTCACAATCTCAGTCTGGAAGCTTCCCTCGATGAATACTGGAAAATGCTTGATGGCGAAAAAAAATATCAGTGGTATCGACACCAGTCCGAATCCGATCGTCAGGAATACATCAAAACTGTTGAAAATTACTGGCTGAAATATTACACAGCTTATAATTCCATGCACGTAGCTCCCTCACGAACTGTTGAAGAAAGTGTGGATGCGAAACTTTCTCACTACCGTACAAATATCTGGTCAAATGCAAATGATGAAAAAGAACGTGCGGATATTGAAAAGATCCTGACTTTAGTTGCTCAGGGCCAGGTGGCTCAGGCTCTGGATTTTGTTCGCAACTCTCCACATATTGATGCTTCCGAAGCAGTTACCGCTGTTTACGAACATGGCAACCTCCAGGGAACTGAATATTTTCTCGCAGTCTGGTTCGAGCGGAAGAATAAATCTCCCATCCTCACAATTTCCCCGGCAGGTATTTCCCTTAATCCCCATCCTGAATTTGAAGAGTGGAAAAAGAAAAAGCTCATCGATCTTGAATATCAATTGGCTTCCCGCTGATTTTCACCTGCATTCATGTTTTCTTCCATATGGCCGATGTAGAAACCTGGAAGGAAAAATATCATGGAAATTTCAGGTTCTTCAAATGTTCAAATGCAGATAACCGGGGCCCTTTTAGGCAAAATGAAAGACCAGATGGAACTGGAAGGACAGCAGGCCATAAAATTAATTGAAACAGCAATGTCTCCACTTCCACCACCGGGTACGGGAACTTTAGTGGACACACAGGGATAAAATTCTGTTTGGTTCGTGTCCTTTAATCACTTCGCGAAGGATTTTATTAAAAATCCTAAAAGGCCACTAATAATAAATTCAACTATAGCGCTCTCGCGTAGCGAAGCGCGGAAGCGTAAGCATCTTGCGGTCACTGTCCTGAGCAAAAAAACGGTGAAAAATTAAAAAAACTTATTTCAGGACAATAACTGTTTGACTTTACATCAAATCCCGTTAAATTCTATGAATCATGAGTTTACTTTCTACTTTCACTATTTGTAATTTCATATGGTGGTGGCCCATCGGAGGCCGCGTAGAGTAGTTTTACTTTATTCCATTTAAAAAATTAACCGCGGCCGGATCAATTCCCGGTGGCGGTTTTTTTTTGCCCCATTTCATCAGATCCGACTGCAACAAAAAAAGGAGAACAAAATGAAAAAGTTAATTAATGCAGGAAAAGGTTTCTTTGGTGAATTCGGTGGTTGTTTTCTTCCCGATGAACTTGTCATGCTTATGGAAGATCTAAGTTATGAGTTTGGCAAAGCTTCGGAAGATGAAGATTTTATTCGAGAACTTGATTATTACTTTAAAAACTATGCCGGTAGACCATCTCCACTCTATTTTGCACAAAATCTAACTGAAAAAGCAGGTGGAGCCGCTATTTTCCTCAAACGAGAAGACTTGAATCATCTCGGAGCCCATAAAATAAACAATGCTCTGGGGCAGGTACTTCTCGCTAAAAAGATGGGTAAACGAAAAATCGTTGCGGAAACCGGAGCAGGACAACACGGAGTTGCCGTCAGCGCAGTGAGCGCTCTAATGGGAATGGAGTGCATTATTTTTATGGGTGAAATTGACCGAAAACGGCAGGAACTGAATGTTTTCAGGATGGAAAGCATGGGGGCAAAAGTAGTTTCCGCTTGCAGTGGTCAAAAGACATTGAAAGAAGCTGTTGATGAGGCTATTGGATATTATATAGAAAATTGTAACGATACTTATTATCTTCTGGGCAGTGCTGTAGGTCCTCACCCGTACCCATCAATGGTAAAATTTTTTCAGTCTGTGATTGGCAGGGAAGCAAAGCAGCAGATTCTGAAACAACGGGGCAGGCTTCCGGAGCACATAACTGCTTGTGTTGGAGGTGGTTCTAATGCTCTTGGTCTTTTCGCAGAATTCCTGGAGAATGAAAGTGTTCAGATTACTGCGGTGGAACCGTCGGGGAGAGGTTTGACCCCAGGAAATCATGCAGCGACTCTGACTCTGGGCAGTGCAGGTTTTATCCACGGATATAAGTGTTTGCTGTTGCAGGACGATAAAGGAGATATTTCAGATGTTTACAGTATTTCTCCCGGACTTGATTATCCCGGAGTATCCCCAGAATTAAGTGAACTTACTCGTATCGGCCGCATCAATGTCACTACAGCCTCCGATGACGATGCCGTAAGAGCTTTTCGATTACTTTCAAAAACTGAAGGTATTATTCCTGCTCTTGAAAGCTCCCATGCCATTTATGCGGGTATGAAAATCGCTTCTCAAATGAAGAAAACTGAATCTATTATAATAAATCTTTCAGGTCGTGGTGATAAAGACGTTCAAACGGTGATGAATTACTCTGAAACCGCCTGATCCTTGCTTTTAAAACGCTGGGCAAGAATAGCGGCGGTGAGGGAAAAGAGCAGGGCGCCGGTGGTGTAGAGTGTTTCTTCAAGTGAATCAATAATTAAAGTGACTTTTCCACCCCGGAAATACATAGTCAGGATAAAGGGAACCATTGCGGCAACAATGAGGGATAAAATACTGAAAAGTCTTTTAAAAACCAGTGGTTTATTAATGAAGAAGAAAAATGCCAGTTGTATGGCAAGAAAGTATTTAACGAAAGCACTGAGCGTAACAACCACCCATAGTTTTTCAAAAAGATGTGGAAACCACTTTACGGCAAATTTGAAATCAATTCCGCAGGTTCGATAGCCAAAACCCACAACTAAAAGCATCATCACGATCATAATAAGTGGAACGGCAGTGAGAAAGGAAGTTGAATCATCCCATTGTTCTGCAAAGATCGATAATACTCCTGAAATAAAAAGAAAACCGCATAATTGATAGAGGCTACCTGGATTAAAACTGTACATATATGACAGTTCGAGCATTGTAGAGAAGAATATAAGTGTAATTGCGCCATAGGTACGCTTGTAAAAAGGTAGAATAATGAGTCCTGCTAAAATAGCAGGCAATAAAAGTGCAAAGAAGATCAACGGTAGTTTCACAAATCCCCACATAAAGGGAATCAGTAAAACTGCGGTAGCAGCCGTTATTAGAGAAGATTTCAGGGATGGTTTGAAATGATAAATATAGACGGATATTAACGCAATCCAGGTGCTTAAAGACCATGTTATATGTAACAGGGAGCTTTTTACAGGAACGTATTTAAAATGAAAAATCCTGAAATTTTCCACAAACATGGAAATCTGAGTAGCTAAAAATGCAACTGCTCCAAGAAGAATGATTGTTACAATCGGTTTCAGGTTTGTTTCGGATTTTTTTGAAATAATTCCCAAAGACAGAGACGAAATAATAATTATCAGGTAAAACGGGATTGCCCGGATAATTCCATAATGATAAAGCGAGGGATAATTGAAAAGAAAAACCGTAAGGGCGCTCAAAAGGCAGGCGGAAACAAATTTTCTCATAAACTCAGTTTTTCCGTAAAACCAATGAACCGCTGCGAAAGAAATCAATATTTCAAAGAAATAGAAGAAATATATGTTATATATTTTTATATCATGGATTAAAATATCAAACCTTCTGTATACCAGAGCTTTGAAAATCATGAAAGCGCCTAAAAGTACAGCAGGAATCAAAGTTATAAAATCAAGTTTTTCTTTTTTTCGAGCAAACCAGATGAGTAAACCAGTAGCTGCCAGCATCACTAAGGGCAGTATTTTTACAAATCCTATAAAAATTATCGCTGGAAAAGCAAGAATTCCCGTAAGCCACAGATACCATGGCATCCGTACACCGGACTGAAATCCAAACCAGATTCCAATGACGGATATAAACAAAAGTGTAATAATTAAAAGGTAATCAAACACTGAGAAATTCTGACTTGAGCGATCAGATGATCTCCTCAGGGTCATAAGATCCCCGGTTCCGTAGATTTGCGCAACTTCCGGCTTCAGGGCATCCCAGTAAACTTCGCCCTGGTAATCCTGATGGAAGGGGAGCCGAAAGACTGTGTTCAGGAAAAACATGTGAGAAAGAATGTTGATGTCCTGACGATGATTTTCTTTAAAATCTGGCCCCATATAAAGGTAAAATGTAGGCGTATCCGTATTGTAGGTGTGTTTTCCGTGATCATCAATCCCATGATCTCCGAAAACGAGGAGTGTATCTTCCGGTTTCAGTTGAGACACAACTTTCTTAAGTAAATCATCAGTCTTACGGAGACTGTTAATATACGGAGCCGTTACAGTTCCGTGGGCCTGTCCAAGATCGTGAGGACCGAGCAGATGGACCATGGCCATACTGACGCCCTTTTCATTAAAATAGGTAATTGCCCGATCCACGAGGTTTGGCATTTTCTGGTTTTTCTCGTAGGCAAAACTCCTGAAAAGGGCATCCTTGTAAAGTGTAGTTACGACATAATCAGATACCGCACTGATTTTATATCCCTTATCGTGCATCATGAAAAACCAGCCGTTTTTATTGCTGCTTTTTTTAGGGTGGAAATCCTCGGAAAAACTGAGAAGGCTACTTCGATCTCTGCCGCTGAAAGCACTTTCCACACAGTGAACTGTCATATTGGAAAGACAGGGTTCAACCCTTCCCCAGGTTCCCTTGGGAAGAAGAGTGTTTAAAAACGGCATCTTATCTTTTGAAATTGCGTAATCGAACCTCAGGCAGTCAATGAAATAGACAAAAAGTCTGCCTTTTACTCTTTCTTTGCTGTTCAAAAGGCTTTTTTGAATTTCCGTACTTTCCAGAACATAGGGATGAGGCGGAAGTTTCATGTTGCGCAGACCGAAATCCACTAAAAGTCCCGCTGCAAGGGCAATTCCAACAATAAAAAGCACAATATTATGGTCGGATTTGTTATTTAAAAATCGATGAATTATATTTCTGAAGTTCATAAGATCCTGTTATGGGGAACCTGTAAAAGTTCCAGATGCGCTTGGAATATATCTCATAAGTCTAATTTCCCAAAAGAAATCTTCATACCCACGAAGTCAGTAAATGGGCTGGTAATTTTTTTTTCTATCGTTATTGTTGGATGAGAAAAATATGGAGAAAACCAATGGCTGGAAAATTTATTATTATAATCATCAGTGCTTTTATGTTGATTTCCTGTGGTAAGGGCACCGGGAAGAAAAAGAATGTTACGGAAAGTACAAAAAAAACACAGGTGTCCATTGATGTGCACAAACTATCTGAAATGCTGGAGAAAGGAAGTTTTAATGAATTTATACAAAAACTTTCTAAAGCTCCGGTTTCAGTAGCTAATGATCTCCATGAAGGTAGGGGTCTTTTACATCTCGCATGTAAAAAAGGGAGTGTAAAAGCAGTAAAGGCCTTGCTTGATAAAGGCTCACGCCTGGATCTCAGGGATAAAACCGGGAAAACACCCCTTCACTATGCCATTTTGAATAAAGAAGTCGTAAAAATTCTTCTTGAGAGAAAATCATCACCGGAATGGTCTGACTCTGCAGGGATTACTCCGGTGCATCTGGCATCACAGAATGGAGATCCTGAAATTCTGGAAATGCTTATTAAAAGTGGAGGGGATAAAAATTCCCCGGATAATTCCGGTCTTACCCCATTGCACTATGCCACGGGTAATAAAAACACAAAGGTGCTTGATT
The DNA here is from genome assembly GCA_018821305.1 of Myxococcota bacterium. Taxonomy (GTDB): domain Bacteria; phylum Myxococcota_A; class Polyangia; order HGW-17; family HGW-17; genus JAHJMN01. The sequence continues at coordinate 4,711 of JAHJMN010000172.1, read as the reverse complement.
ATTTAATAAAATCTAAAGCTTCTCTCACTGCTAAAAGCTCTGATGGCTATGATCCTTTTCTGTATGCAGTGAAAGGCGGGTCCCTTGAAAATGTTGAAAAACTTATCAAAGCCCGACTCTGGATCAAACGAAGGCTTAAAAACGGTGATTATGCAACGCATATTGCGGTTAGAAATCAACATTATAAGATTCTTGAGTATTTTATTGAAAAAAAGAAATTCTATGTTGACCTTAAAAACTTTTCAAGTTTGACACCACTTCATCTTGCTGCAGTAATTGGAGATGTTAAGGCGATCCGGTATCTGATTTCCAAAAAAGCATACATGGGAATGGGCGATCGAAGCGGATTTCAGCCATTGCATCTGGCGGTGCTGAAAGGAAAAATTGAGGCAGTTAAAGTTTTAACTGAAAAGAAAACCTGGATTGATCATACTGATTATAAGAAAAGAACTCCTCTTCATCTTGCAATATTGAAAAAACAGAATGAAATTGCGAAATTTTTGATTCAAGCCGGAGCCTCTATTACAAAACGGGATCGCGAGAATAACAGCACTATCCACTTTGCTGCCATGAGCGGCAACCTTGAGTTAATCAAGCTCCTCGCCGAAAAAGGTCAGAAACTTGATGCTAAAGGGGCAAAAGGGCTTAGTCCCCTGCATCATGCCGTGGCAAACGGTCATCTTGAAATTGTGAAGTGGCTCGTGGAGAATAAAGCCAGTTTGAAAGCCAAAGATTATAAAGCAAATCAGCCACTTCACCTTGCTCTGACGGATTCCCTGCCATCTTTTCCCAATGAGATAACTGATTACAAAAAGATGATAACGGATCTTGAAAAACAAAAACCATTACCGGAGGATAAACTATCTCAATATAAAAAAATAGTTGAGTTTCTTGAGAAGGAAACAAAAGAAGATAGTGATCTTCGAACACGTAAAATTGCCTGCGCAAAATTTCTCATTGAAAAAGGCGCCGACCTGACATCTACAGACGAAAATGGAAGAAACAGCATTCAGATTGCTGCCGCAAGTGGCATGAAAGATGTTTTTGATATTTTGAAGAATAAGAAAATATCTGGAGACAAAAAAGATTACGCAGGACGAAAGCTTCTTGAACACGCAGCCATGGGTGGCAATCTGGATATTGTTAAAGATGTCATGGCTATGGGTTTTGATGAAATAAAATTTAAATATAGAAGAGAAACACCTCTTCATCTGGCGGCAATGTATAACCGTACGGATGTACTCAGTTATTTGATTGAAAAAGAAGGAGACCCGGGGGCGAAAAATCACAAAAATGAAACCGTTCTGATGTATGCCACCAGGAAAATGGCGTGGCAGAGTGCGGGAATTCTGGTTAAGGCAGGAGCGAAGTTCCCAATTCCTGACACCAAAATCGAAAATGAGAATGATAAGCCAAAACAAAAAAAGGATTTTACAGGTTATAAGGGATTTGATCCCGACGATGATCCTCACAGGGAAGAACATGCTGAGTTTGAGAAAAAGTTGGAAGAATCAGCGGATGCCCTGGATGAGAATACTTCACCTGTTTTGTATGTTATTGAAAAAATACTGCAAAACAAGGTGCGATATGGTCGTCGTTCTATGATGTCAAATTTGCTTTTAAACCGTATGTTCCAGACTCTGGATGTGTTTTTCAAAAATGGCCTTTCGCCGGATGCGGTAATTGGTGATTTTCCTCTTATTTATAATGCAGTTATGGAAAATCACGAAGAATTTGCTGAGTTTATCCTTTTACATAAACCATCACTCGAAAATGTCAAAGGCATGACAATACCACTCATCTCTGGAGCTATGGTAGGTGGTCAGTTGAAAATGTTGGCAATCCTACTTGATGGGGGAGTTAAACCTCAATTGGAGAAAGAAAAAGACATATATTGCCTTCATAATTTTATATCTGATGATCTCAAGAAAAAACCACGGACGCTGGTAATTGAAGTGTTTGAAAAACTTGTGAAAGCCGGTTGCAGTCCTACGGAGAAAGACGAACTTGGAGACACGCCTCTTCATTTTGCTGCCTCAAGGGGACTTGCATATCTTGTAGAGCTTTTGGTGGAAAAAAATGTAAAAATTGATGCCGAGAACACTGTCGGGATAACTCCGCTGGAAGAAGCGATTCGCGGCGGTTCAGTTCAAGCAGTAAAACTGATAATGGCAAAAGGCGCCAAACTTGAGAAATTAAAAAATAAAGAAAGAATCGTGGATATTGCCGCGGAAGGTGGTAGCGTTGAAATTATAAAACTTCTGGAAAAAGAAGGATTTAAAGACAAGGAATACAAAAATGGAGCACCGGGAGCGGCTTTTGCTGCCGCCCTGCATGGTCATTATTATGCTTTCCTGACTCTGGCATCAAAGAAAAATGTTGATCTTAAAGTAACAGATGAAAATGGTGCGACAATAGCCCACTACGCAGCTAAAGGTGGCAGTGAGCAGATTATCGATTATCTGCTGAAGAAGAAAATTGCGTTCGATTCTGTGGATAATAACAAGAAAACGGTAATTCACTGGTTGTCTTCGCAATTGGGCGCAAATCCCCCGGGAACAGCCCTTGAAAAACTTAATATTAATCTGGACAGTGCTGATAAAGACGGTCTGACTGCTCTTCATCTCGCAGTTAAAAACAATAATGTAAAACTAGCTCAATGGCTCTTAAAAAAAGGGGTTAAAACAGACTTGAAGGACAAAGATGGGAAAACTGCTGGTGATTATGCGAAACAGAAAGAAATGAAAAAACTTCTGAATATTGTTGATGCAAAACCTGAGGACAAGACAAAGAAACCTGCGGACGAAAAGAAAGATAAAAAATAGTTGCTGAAAATCTTAACGGTTTTGTATCTGAAGTTACAGAAATAAAACATGAAAAACTGATATTTTGTATTGCATATCTGATTTTGCCTAATAAAATAAGTCGTATACTAACCGGGGAGGAAATTATGAAAAGAATTCTTGCTTTTATTTTGCTGGTTGTATTGTTTACAGGATGTGACGATTCGTCGGATTCCAACAATACATTTAATAATTCAACAAATAATATCAATAATGTTAATAATTCAACAAACAATGTTAACAACAATAATATTAATAATACAAACAACACAAATATCCAGATGGCTACCGTAACGGGACGCGTATGGGGACCTGGTGCCGACGATATTTCCGTACTTTCAACCAATCATTTCCCTGTTCCCGGTGCCTTAGTTGCCATGTACAAGGGAGATATCGATGCTCCGCCAGACGGAAATTACTGTAACGAATGTGTTGAGCTCTCCGAGGGTATTCCTCATGTTTTCACTGATGAGCAGGGTTATTTTTCCATGGAAATTCCGCCAAATACGACTTTCAACCTGCTGGTTCAGAAGGGTGAATTCCGGCGGATTTCATATTTTATTTCACCGGGACCCGGGGAATCCATGGATTTAAGCGCTCTGTCGGGGCAGCCTAAAAACGCAGCACTAACTTTGCCGAACAGACATGACCCGGGCAGCGGATCGTGGACTCCAAGGATTGCAATCGTTATTGGAGCCTATGAAAAAAAGATGAATGTCATGTTTGAAGCTCTTGGTTTTACATATAATAACGATCATCTGGCGGGGATAAGTACTGATGGTGACATAATGCATCCTTTTGATCCCACGGAAGCAGACCTTCTGGTGGAAGATCCCGTTGAGTTAGCCAGATATAATGTAATTATCGTAACCTGCGGTGCAACTATAAATTCTATTTTCGATAATGGTGCCCGGAATAACCTGATTCAGTGGGTAAGAAATGGCGGAAAACTCTATGTGGACGATTTCAGTTATGACTGGGTCGAGCAGGCATGGCCGGAGTTTTTATCATGGTATGTGGAAACTCCTGACGAGGGAGGCACTTCAGGAGTTTGCGGCGATGGGGGATCTGAAGGAAACGGCGCCTGCAACAACTGGGGTCAATATTCTACTGCGGGATACAGTGAAGATCCTGGTCTTTCAAGTTGGCTGACTTTACCCGAAGTACATCAGGGATCACCCGTGGAACTGGAAGGTGCCTGGGATATTTTACATGAAATCTCTCCAGGCCCTGTGGGAGAATGTCCTGAAGTTGCACCGGAGTGCCATGATAACGTCCTTTATCTGCCACCAAAAGTCTGGATGCGTGGAAATGCTCCAGGAAATCATTCAAATAATCCCATGACAGTTTCGTGGAACCACTGGTGCGGAAAAGTTTTATATACTGTTTATCATACCCATTCAGAGGGATATACTGAAGATCCAAAGGCTTACGAGCTTTTAGTTCAGGAGAAAATCATGATGTATCTCATCATGGAAATCCAGACCTGCACCGTCCCAATTATAGTTCAGAAATAAAAGGGATTCGCACATCCAGACCGATATACATTGGAACTAGACCCACTGCTGATCGGTTAGTGAACTCCCGAAAAAATTAGTCAATAAATACAATCTTGTATAATAATTTCAGGCAGACAGGAATTCAGGAAAACAGGGACAGCAGTGGAGCGTTTACTTTGAAGGTTGGGCTAAATTTATTGATTGAATGAGCCGCCATTACATGGCTTGTGGGTTCGGTGCATTTTACCAGGGGTTCAGATGCGTTGCATCCCTCACCCCTGGCTATTGAAGATAGTGTCATTTCATGACGAGCGGGTTCTGGGCCTTGCCGGCCCATCACCCTTGACTAAAAAGCCAGCGTTTATTCGT
>JAHJMN010000171.1 GCA_018821305.1 Myxococcota bacterium | reverse complement strand
GCCCTGTTCCTGAACCTGTTTTCCTGACTTCCTGATTACCTGTAAAAAAATCAGGCAACAGGAAATCAGTAGCAGGAACAGGACAATCAGGGTCTTTTTCCTGAAGGTTTTCTTTGAAATTAACTTACTATCGTATTACTCAGGAAGCGGTCTAGATTCCTCAATTCATTAATTTAAAAAGAATAGCACAATGGTTATTACAAATAAAATCGACCTCTTTGCAAGCATAGGGTGATGGGCCGTTTGGCCCGGAACCCGCGCGTCATGAAATGACACTATCTTCAATAGTTCGTGTCCGGAAATTCGCTTCGCGAAGAATTTTATTAAAAATTCTATCCGGCCACTAGTAATAAATTCAACACCTTGCGGTTACTGTCCTGAGCGAAAATCCGGCGAAAAAATTGAAAAACTGTATTTCAGGACAGTAACTCAATAGCCAGGGGTGTAGGATGCACCGCATCCGAACCCCTGGTCAAAATTCGCCAAACCTATAAGCCATGTAATGGCGGCCAATTCAAAGAAACAATTGAGCTGTTCAAGTAGAACTGCCTCTGTCCCTGACCTGACTGTCTGTTGAAAAACTTTATTTTTTGTAGGGTTTTACACAGCGGAAGCCCACGTGGGAGAACTTCTTTGATTCCGTAAGGCCCTGCCTGAAAGTTGCACGGATAGAGCCCGTCGACCAACCACCACCTCGCAAAACACGTTCGGAATTTGGTGAGGATTTGGGCCCTGCAGGGTTTTTGATGTCGGTGCCGCATGTTTTATAGTAGTTCGGATCGAAAAAGTCTGCGGTCCATTCCCATACGTTACCAGATAAATCGAAGATCCCGAACTCACTTACGCTACCGGACTTCCCACCGCATCGCCATGTTCCTTTGCGACCGCAACCTTCGCCCTTCTGATCGTAAATAACAGCTTTTGTGCAATCAGCTTCACTGCTGCCCCATGGGTAAAGATTTTCAGGCTTAGTGCCTCTTGCGGCGAACTCCCATTCCGACTCGGAAGGCAGGCGCTTTGCTGCCCATGCACAGAAACTCGATGCCTGCTGCCAGGTTACGCAATTGATGGGATGTCTGCCCTTATCCGGCTTTTTCCAGTTGCAGCCCGCCTGATCCGGGGATTTTTCGTTCCAGCTCTCCGGTTCACTGCAAACTCGCGCATCGACGCACTTTTTGTAATCGTCAACGCTTACTTCGTGAATATCCATATAATAAGGATCCAGACAGACACGATGCTCGGGTTTTTCAGATTCGTCACCCTTTTTATACCCCTGAATAAAGCACATATCCTTTATATTGATAAGTTTCATCCCGGCAATCTCAACTGGAACTTTTTTCACGGGCGGTTTGGGTTTTGTAACGGGCTCGACCTTTTTACCAGCGGCCATTGATTTCATATTATTTTTAACAATACGCCGTTTGGGGTCGACTTTCTTGGCTACCTGAGTTTTACGCGTTTTTCTGTCTGTTTTTTTCTTGAATACAGTAAAGTAAAGCACTACGGCAATGACAGTCAGCGACAAAACGCCAATTGCAAGCCACAATATCTTAATGTTTTTGTGGTGATCAATGGTTGAATGAGTATAAAGCGCTCCTGAGTTCAGGGTTTCAGCTGAGGCAATCTTCTGGCTTTCGGCACTTTTTTCCGATGATGCCCGGGTAGCATCTTTCGATGAAAGCTTACTGCGCTCCTGAGATGACCGCATTTCTGAAATGTGCTTTTCTTTGATTCGCACGAGGTCTTCAGCTAATACTGAAGGGTCAACTTCCCTGATTACTTCGAAGAAATCATTGAAGAACTCTTTTACGGACTCATATCTTGCATCCGGGGATTTTTCAAGGCATCTGTGAATAACTCGGCCAAGATCCGGAGGGAGATTTGTTACAATATCGGTAATCGGTTTGGGCTGCTCTAAAAGCAGATTCACAAGTAAATCACTAACACTGCGACCCTTGATAGGAAGATCGCCGCTCAGCATCTGATATACGATAACCCCAAGACTGTAGATATCGGTCTGGGGTCCGATGATTTCAATCTCACCCTTGGCCTGTTCCGGAGCCATATATGCTGGAGTTCCGATTACCTGACCGGTTTTCGTCTTCAGTGCTGTAACTTCCACGCTTTCTGTAAGCTTTGCAATGCCGAAATCCAGAATCTTAACCTGGAACTGTCCATTCAACTCTTTAACCATTATATTATCGGGTTTGAGATCCCGATGAATTACTCCAGCATCGTGTGCAGCGGAAAGCCCATCCACAATCTGACGGACAATGCCGAAAACTTCCCCGATGGAAAAAGAATCCCGGTCATTGATTACTTTTGTAAGCTCCGAACCGTCAATGAACTCCATAATACAGTAAAAACGGCCATCAGAAATCTGGCCGAAATCAAAAATCTGTATGATATTCGGGTTATTTATGTGATTGACTGCTTTTGCTTCACTTATGAACCGATGAACTACTTTTTCATCCGAGGAAAAGCTCTGGTTAAGGATTTTAATAGCAACTTTTCGGTCGATTGTTGGATGATTAGCCAAATAGACCCTGCCAAAAGCGCCCTCACCGAGCATTCTTTCCACAACAAAGCTACCGATTGTCTGGCCAAGTAGAGTATCTGATATCTTTTCCAATCAAACCATCCTCTTAATTCGTATCCTGAAGTCTATGATTTTAGACCAGAACCAATTCAGGAATTGCCTGTGTCTTATAAAGATCATTGCCTCTATAGACTGGCATTGTATAACACGGACTCGAGGGTTTTGCATTCCCGATATTGTATATTATGGTGTAAATAAAAATTTACAAGGATGTAGTTTTGTAGTTTCAAGGGGGAACCAGGCAAAACCCTCGTGCCCGGATAGACATCAATCTACGGGAGCGACGCCCGTAACCCAGCGGCGATAGGAAGCAACCAGTTCGTTTATTGAATTGGGTTCAAAATTCTGGCCGTAAAGCACAAGCCCGTTCGTTGAAGAGTGATAATCAAACCCGTTTACCCTTGATCTGGGAAGCGGAGCGTTTTCCAGAGCCACGGCAATGGACGTGGAAATTGGGAAATGTGCCAGCGTAAGAGGTGATGCCTTTGCAACAATGCTATCAAGGATTAGATCCATGGTGGTTCCGAAGTCCGGAGCGCATAAAGAGCCGATCATGCCGCCCGTAGCTGATGCGAGTTCATAGTAACCGGTTCCAGGCTGTGGGGCCGTACCACCGTTAACCGTGAGACAACTGTCCGGGTATCCGATAATAGCGTGGGCAACTCCACCGGGGCCTTCATTGGCCTGACGGGCAAGGAGATTTGTTTTCAGGAAATTAAATGACCCGGAAGGCATCGAATTCAAACAGGAAAGTACACCGGCATCATTATATGGGCCATCACAATCTTCATTGGAGGCTTCCTGATCGTTTTCATCTGTCTCAAAAATAAGAACCAAAACCGCATCGTTTCGGATGTCGTTGAAATGGCGTGTGTAGGCATCCTGAGCCTGACGTAAACCATATTCGTCACTGCCGTCCGCATCGTAATCACCGGAAGGCTTGTATGCACAAGCTGCGAATTCCGCTGACTGATTGGGAAGCAGCCAGTAATCCCCCGTTTGCTCATCACCGGTACAGAAACGACCGTCCGGCTCGTATCCTTGACAGTCATTTTCGTTAAACGGGTTCCACTGGGTGCAGGCGGTCATGTCAACGACGCCCATGCGGAAATCAAGCCCTGCATTGGATGCGTTATTGAAAAACGCAACGGTAGAATCAGCTATTTTCTGACGTTCATCACCGGTTGAACCGCTTTCGTCGATGATCCAGATAATGTCAGCTTTTAAAGACGGCATGTAGTAATAACCTTCACACTCGTCTTCGTAAGAAGCGTCGAATTCCGCAATTCCCGAACCATTTGAAAGATCATCAAGGAGGAAACCACTGGAGTGATTTACGTCCGTGTACGAACTATAAAGACTGACACCACCCATCATTATGAGGATTGTACTTCCCCCGGCGGTAGCTTCGCGCTTTTCAAGCATGAACTCAACCATGAAACTTGTGCCTTCAGTTCCAAACTCGGTACCACCGGCGGTAATATCACCGGGAGCTATATCGAGCATAGCAGCAGTAATTCGCTGACGGGCAATGGAAATCGGGATGCTGTCCGGAGTGTTTACCTGAACTGCAATGTTAAAAACAATGGGGAATTCATCATGACTGAGGCCTGCGATACCGGAGGAACGGACAACGCTTCCACTGCCAAGGACGGAAGTTATGCGAGAGGTCATGGCATAAACATCTTCTTCCATTGATGAACCAACGGGAGAGCGGTGAACAACAAACCCTGCAACTTCGGCACCTACCCATGGCATGTCGATGTGCATGAGACCACCACTTGCCGCAGGAACTGAAGGTTCATAAACATCAGCTTCATCTTCGGTGGCCAGCCGATAGTAGTCGAGAGAGTGGTTTTCGAACTGAACGGGTTTTCGACCCATGGGGTTTGCTTCGCTTCGATCGGCGCAGATTCTTGTGCCTTCCTGACCGTCGGGAGTGCCGTCACCGTCGGAATCAGGATTATGCGGATCCGTTTCGCCGTGGCTACAGATAAGGTTGAATCTTAAAACGCACTCGCCGTTTACGCAGGTCTGGCTTTCATGACATTCATAACCGTTGGGGCAAAGATCTCCACACTGGCCAATTTTGCCATCTCCGTTGTGGTCTTCTTCACCGTCGAGCATACCGTCGTTGTCCGAATCGGGGTCGCGATAGTCCGGAATGCCGTCATTGTCTGAATCCCGCGGATATTCCGGAAAAGGTCCAACTTCAATGCGATCCGGAACACCGTCGTTATCCGAGTCCGAGTCGTTGAAATCCGGCCACCCGTCATTATCCGAGTCTCTCACTTGAGATCCGCAGCCTTCTACGCGGTTGGGGATACCATCATTGTCGTCGTCACCGTCGGGATCCGAACAGTCAGGTGGATTATTTGTGTTGGTATTATTGTTATTATTAGTATTTGAGTTTTTATCCGGTGTACACGCAATTGCACCGAAAAGTGTGAACATAAATATTAAAAGTTTTGTCTTCATAGTACTCTCCCCGAAAGTTTATGAATTTATTTTACTGGCATCTGAGAAATCTGCCACTAAAAATATTGAAAGTGGTTTTGAAATTCCTGTAAAAAATGATATTATAACTCGCTGACTGATGTACTTTTTTCATTTAAAGTGAGGATCCCTCCATGAAGAGATTTGTAATTATTACTATTTTAGCTGCGGTATTCTTTCCATCTATTTCCTTTGCTCAAAGCGAGACTTGGGTCGCCGGTGCCCCTTCCACCTGGCAGATGAACAAAAAACAGCCCCTTGGTTTCCGTATCAATATGGCTTTCCGCTACGAAAATGAAAATTCAGCTCTCAGTCGCGAGGACTGGAACGGCACTTCTTCATCATTTTCCATTGTAAAAGACTTAACATTCAAGAAATCCACATCCATCCTCGATTTCGGCGGGGAATTCGGTTTCAAGGGTTTTTCACTTTTTTTCAATCTTCCAATCATTCTCAGTTCACAGGCAACTTACGGATTCCGCTCCGGCTCTACATACCCGGGATACTCTGAATACAATCAGTGCCTTTTGAATCACGTTGGTGAAGAATCCAAGTGTGATCCCTCCGGTGTTAATGCACGTAACTCTACTACAGTTACAGACGGTATTTCCGATGGTCTCGGCTTTTCGGATACCCCCCTCGACGGTCAGGCCGGCGATCGCACCCTGTTTACAGGAAAAAAACGTTCAGGTCTCGATCAACTTCACCTTGGTCTCAAAATTAATATCCCCATTTTCAATCAGATTGAAGATCGCTCAAAACCCTTCTGGATCTTCGTTATTGATCTCGGGCTCCCCGTGGGTGACACCATGGATTTCAAACGCACTGGCGACGGTTCTCCCGTTTGTGGAAGCGGCTCACCCTGCAGCGATCCTGCCGTTCAGCGCCCCGTTCTCAATTCCGCTGTTGGTCGTGGCGTCTATGACATCACACTTTCTTCTGTAATGAGCAAATTCATCGGCCGCTTTGATTCTTTCTTCCGGATATATGCAACACTGCCCTTTGCATATTCCCCGGACAGCTTTTACGGCAAAGACTACAACTTCACCGATAACTGGGGCATGAAATCCATGAAAGCCCCCATAAAAGGCGGCTTCGAATTCGGCACAGATATCAACGTCTATAAGAACAAAGGCAGCAAAATCGCCATCAATCTCTTTGGTCGTGGCGCTATTCGCGGCGTTTTTGAAGGTCAGGATTACTCCGAAGGTTACGAACTTTTTGCCGGTTCCCCTGCTCTTAACATAACCGATGATTTCTACACGAATTCAGTCGATCATCCCGGAACATATGACCCTGTCCTGGCAAACCGCCTCCGTTACTTCCCCGGCATCACTACCGTGGAAAACTACCTTATATTTGAAGCTCAACTTGGAGTGCGTGCCCGCATTACTGAGTGGGCAATTTTTGAAATCGGCTACGGTCTGCGTCATCACACGGAACACTTCATCACTTACGCCGACCGCGGAATTGACGGGAAAGCCGGAGTTGCTGCAAATACTACGGCGGGCCAGATTGATCTCAATACAAAAGAAATCAACCCTTATTTCCGCCCTAACATCGACAGCACTGGAAACCGTTACCGTATTCAGGAAACGATGATCCACTCCTTCCTTATTTCCGTAAAAGTTATGTACTGATATGAATCCCCGCGACAGTCATCCGGCGATTACGCCTGTTCCAACAATCAGTGGTGACTGGCCCATTATCCCTGACACCCTGCGCCTCGTTCGCAAAATTGGTCAGGGGGGAATGGCAAAAGTGTATAAAGCGGTTCAGGAACCCCTTGATCGCGAAGTTGCTCTTAAAATCCTTGCATTTCCAACTTCTGAAAATATCGCTCGTTTCCAGCGTGAAGGCCGCATCATGGCGGGGATAAATCACGAAAACATCGTGGGTATCTACGACATGTACCGCTCTGACTCCCGGATCTACATGTTAATGGAGCTCGTTGAGGGCGTTGATCTTGGCCAACTACTGGAAGAAAACGAAGCTTTTCCCCCTGCCCTCGCTGCAGCAATAATGCTCAAAGTAGCCCGTGCCCTTGAATATATCCATGCCCGTGGCATCATCCATCGGGACATCAAACCCGGAAACATCATGATCAGTTTTGACGGTTTGATTAAAATTATGGATTTCGGGATCGCAAAGGATCTGAAGGTGGAATCTCCGGAAGATGAACCCGGGGCAGGAGTCGGTACGCCGACTTACATGAGTCCCGAACAGCTGCGAGGCGAATATCAGGATGGTCGCAGCGACATCTACAGCCTTGGCATCGTCTTTTATCGTCTTCTAACGGGATCCCAGCCCTTCGTGTACCGCTCTCAGGATACGCTCTTCACTAAAATCGTCGGAGCGCTCCCTCTCGCTCCCCGGAACCTGCTGCCCTCAATCCCCGCGGAACTTGAAGATATCGTTATGAAATGCATTGCAAAATCAATGAAAGATCGCTATGAAAATGCTGCCATTCTCCAGCGGGATCTCGAAAACTATATCCGCCGTTACAATCCTGTCATGAATTTCAATGCCCAGTTCATCCGCCTTCTGACCGCCCGGGGTTTCATGGATTCAAACTCCGCTGAAAGCCGCCTTCAGAACCTCGAAAAAGCCGGCTACACTCAATATGTAAAATACCCCGGTTCCTTCTCCTGGAAAAACCTCATCACCGGTTCGTTGCTCCTGCTGATACTCCTTCAGACATTCATCATCACATACCTGCTCTTTTTCCGATAGAGCCGCTTTGACTCGGTTTAAAGAAAATCTTCAGGAAAGAGCCCCTCTAGACCGCTTGCAGAATAAAAGGATCGAAATATGGAAATTGAAAGAAAATTATGTTTCTTTTAATTATTAATTGATATTGAATGTTTACCACTGTTCCTGAACCTGTTTTCCTGACTTCCTGATTACCTGTTAAAAAAATCAGGTATTCAGGTAAACAGTAGCAGCAACAGGAAAATCAGGGGCTCACTCCTGAAGCTTTATTTTAAAATAAACCACAATCGTATTACTCCGCAAGCGGTCTAAAGCATTCCGCTGCGCGAAACTGCCTACCTGATTCCCTGCGTTCCTGATTCCCTGCGTTACTGATTTCCTGCGTTCCTGATTTCCTGTGTTCCTGCTCCTGATTCCCTGATTCCCTGATTCCCTGCGTTCCTGATTCCCTGCGTTCCTGATTCCCTGATTCCCTGCGTTCCTTATTCTTAACAGGCAGTCAGGAAGTCAGGGGTCAGGCGCAGCAGCAGGGCTTAAATTTTCAGCCTAAATTTATAATTACAAAACCGAACTTCAGGTAAACGATCCTGATTTCCTGAACTGGTCTCAGGAGAACGCTCAGAGTTTTTTTATTTTGAATCAGAAATCAACAAACCGGAAAGCTCCAGTTTGCGGATTTCATTTCCATATTCAAATAAAATGGCATCCTCTGCCTTGCTTAATACTGCAACCTGCCCATGAATAACTGGAATTGTGAGCAATAGTCTGGATGTTTTCCTGTCCCACAGACGGATCGATTTATCATCTCCCGTGGCGAGTATATATTTTTCGTTTACAGAGATAGAACCAAGGTATTTTCCCAGACCGCAATATCTTCCAGAAGGATTTTCCGAAGGCGGTCTGAATGTATGAAGACAATAATCTTTTGTCTGTATTACAACGGTATCTTTGTCAACATACCTTGAAAGGTTGGGAATAATATCAACGATTCTGGGATTGAACTGCTTTTTAACCCCGGTAACGAAATCCTGAATTAAAAACTCTTTCTGATTGCGTCTGCTGTTCCAGATAAGGTGCTTGTTGTAGACCTGTGAGGAAGCTCCGTTTCCGTAATACAATCCCGTTTCAAAAGTCTCTGTCTCCTTGAGTGTCTCGGTGGAAACAGTGTAGATTTTCTTGATAGTTCCCACGGAAAGTGTTTTTGAATCATCGGAAAATACTGTAACGGTTACTGGCTGATTATACTTGAATACTTTCAGTACTTTTCCCGAGGGTAACTCTAACACGCGAACTGTATGATCAAAAGAACCCATGGCGAGGAATCGACCATCCGGCGAAAAAGCCCCTGCCCAGACAGATTTTTCAAAGGGCTTTGAATTAAAATAAATCTTCCCGTTTTTTAAATCCGTCAGGGAAACATGACCGTCAAGGGAACCCTTCAGCAGATAATTTCCGGGCCCCTGTTTTATGAAACTTACGATTCCCGGAAGAAAACCAAGACTGTTATTGTCGGGTCTCATAGTAAGTTTGTAACTTATAATTTTTTCAGGGGTATCGAGCACCTGAGCGAATTGTCCTCTGGCGTAAAAGAGTGAAATTTCGCTTCTGTGGGAAACCCTTTCGTATGGAATAAGTGATGGCCCTCTGAGAATTATATATTCCGTATTAGTACGAGCAAGAAAGCTGTCTTTGGGAGACTCAAGGGGAGTCATGTGGAAAAACCTATTGGTACCATCTTCCTTGTGAAGAGCATGTTCCCCTATTAATTTCCCAGTTTCCGAGGAGAAAATCTTAATTTTATTGGCAAAATACTTGACAACAAATAGTGTCTTCCCCTTAGAACTGAAAATTACATTATTCATACGCTCCGAAACTTCCTTGTCTACAATTGTTACTTTCTTCTTAAGTATTTCGACAAGGACGACGCCCGTTTTCTTTTCAAAAAATGCGAGGTATTTACCATCAGGGGAAATAGCAGCGGTTTCGATGAAGTTTTTTCTTGGAGGAATAAGGATCTCATGGTTTCCGGTTAAAGAATCAAATTTCAATATCATACCCTTGTGGTCGATGGCGATGAAATCATTGCTATTCGAAACAGGTTCTACAAAGAAACACCCGGTTAAACCCGCTTCAATCTTCTTAATTATCTTCCCGGATGGAAAATGTCGGGAATTAATTCGCCCTTTATTGTCAACGGTGACCATTGTTTTCGAGTTGAATGCCGCTTGATCAAGAGGGTTTTCAATGTCAAAGGTCGTGTAAATACTTCTTTTTACGGAGTCATAAACGTTTACTTTAGATTCCTCGGAAATCACAGTGAAAAATCTACCGTCAGGGGTGAATTTTATCCGGCTTCGGCCAGGGTCGTAACTGAGCTTAAACGGATGATCAGGTTTGATTATACCAAGCATTTTTAACGAAGAAAAGGATTCAGCCAGCAAGAGCACGCCAAGGGCGCTGGCATTCAATCGTTCACAGGAGGAACCGTTATCACAGAATGATTTTGCAAATTTCTTTGAGCGCGGATTTCCAGGGTTATCCAGAGCATCCGTAGCGAGATTCATCGCATAAGTGTATTGCTTATTATTTAAAAACGACTGGGCTCTCAAAAGATGTGCCCGGGAAAGGTTCATATTTGCCTTTTGCTCCTCAATTGTTTTCAATTTCAGAGCGTTTTCCGTTAATTTCTGCTGCTTCTTTTCGTTTTTTCTCGCATTGACTTCTCGTCGAAGGGCGATAGTTTCTGCATTTTTTGCATTTACGGCAATGTGTCTGGCCCGCTTCTCTTCCCGGTATGCATTTGTCATAATAGACGAAGTTGCAAGTAGAATTAAAATTATCAGTGTAATCAGACTGACGATAATTTTATTTCTTTTAATAAAACGCTTAAGTAAATCAAGTGATGAGTAGTCGTAAGAGCTGACCTTCTCACCGGAAAGCCAATAGTTGATGTCTGACGCCAAATCTTTTGTGTCCGCATAACGGTCGGATGGAAGTCGACTCAGCGCCTTTGATGCTATTGTTGAAAGTTCAGGCGGAGCATCAGGGGCAACGGTAGATACTGGAGGAAAACTTTCAGAAACCACCTTTACCATGATTTCATTTGCGGATTTCCCTGTGTATGGCGGTCTTCCCGTAAGTATTTCATAAAGGATCGCACCAAGGCTGTAAATATCACTGGTATGATCAAGTTCATCATGCTTCCCCAGGGCCTGCTCCGGTGACATGTATGAGGGCGTACCCATTACTGCTCCAGCGCGAGTTTTTTCGTGGTCCGGGCCAATAATACTTTCATCCAATGCGCCCGCTTCGATTTCTTCAATTGAATCGTTTTTCATACGGGCAAGACCCCAGTCCACCACCATTGTTTCGCCGTATTTTCCGAGTACAATGTTTGCTGGTTTAAGATCCCTGTGAATTACGTTATGGTCGTGAGCAAAGGCCATTGCATTGCACACATCAAGAAAATTAGGAAGATAGTGAAGCCGATCCTGAATAGTTTTACACTCTGAGAGAGCTGACGCAAAACTCTTCCCTTCAATATACCGCATCGTGTACCACGGTTTACCACCAGACTCGCCCATTTCATAAACCGGAATTATTGAAGGATGTTCAAGACTTCCTGAAAGTCGAATTTCACGAATGAACCGCTGAGTGGCAATTGTACTTACACCAGAATCGGATGCAAGTTCTTTGAGGGCAACAAGTCGCCTTATTGACGTGTCAAAAACAAGCAGCACACGCCCCATTCCTCCGCGCCCGATTTCTTTTTTAAACCTGTATTTAGAATGGTTAAAACCTTTAGAATCGCCATTTGAAAGTTCTGATACCACGGTTTCTGGAATCGTCTCTGAACTTTGTAATTGTTCAATTCCTTGTGCTTTTATTGTTCTGTCATTGGAAATATCTTTTGCTTCCACAGTCAGATCACTTGAAATATCTCGTTCACCATTTGAAAATTGCTTGATAGTTTGCTGAAAATTCTTCTTTTTTCCTGAATTTTTTTGTTCAATATCATCAGACATGTACAACCGCTTTCGATTTAAAAAGATATAACAATATCAAAAGAAAACAACAAATACTAATAATAATTTCGAGTTCCTGCTCCTGAATCCCCGTATCCCTGTTTTTTAACAGGCAGTCAGGGGTCAGGCACAGCAGCAGGGCTTAAATATTCAACATCAATGTATAATTATAAAACTCACCTTCAGGAAAACGACCCTGTTTTCCTGATCCTGCGCCTGCTTCCCTGATTCCCTGCTTCCCTGATTCCCTGATTTCCTGATTCCCTGATTTTAACACTCACCTTCAGGTAAACGACCCTGTTTTCCTGATCCTGTTTCTGATTCCCTGTATCCCTGATTTCCTGTTTCTGGTTATTTCGTGACCGGGCGGTGGCGGTATTCGTAGTGGCAGCCTTC
>JAHJMN010000170.1 GCA_018821305.1 Myxococcota bacterium | reverse complement strand
TCCTGTAATTCGCTTCGCGAAGGATTTTATTAAAAATCCTAACAGGCCACTAGTAATAAATTCAACACCTTGCGGTTACTGTCCTGAGCAAAAAATCGGTGAAAACTTTGATTTCCGGTATTTCAGGACAGTAACTATTTACGAATTTGGCTTTTAAAATTTTTTTTTCAGGATATAAACAGAGTGTCCAGAAAGTTTCTGACTGCCTGGAGGTCATTGTCAGAATAGCAATTCTTAAAAAAGGAGTTTTTATGAGGGAATTACAATTTAAAAGTTTTGTTGCGTTTGTCCTTCTGGCCCTGTTACCATCAGTATCACAGGCGTATTATCCTTCCCGGAATACTGTTACTTTGCCCGTTTGTCCCGATTGTGAGAAACAAGTACCCATCAGCGATTGTGAAATCCGTACTGTATCAGGTGATTATCATGTAATGCATTTCTTTTATTGCCCCAAATGCGCTCGCAAAAAATCAAGCAACCGCTACACAGGACGTATCGTCGATCATAACCACAAGGAATTAATGTACAGTACTTCAGGTGGAGAATGGGGATAACGTTGTAACTTCTAGACCGCTTGGGGAGTAATACGATTGTGAGTTATTCTAAAGAAAGGCTTCAGGAGAAAGACCCTGATTGTCCTGTTCCTGCTACTGATTTCCTGTTCCCTGAAATTTTAAACAGGGACACAGGTAGTCAGGCAAACAGGAACAGGATCAGGTCATAAACATTTAACATCAAAGTAAAATTACAAAAATGGAATAAAATATTCAAATATTAGATTTCGATCCTTTTACTACGCAAGCGGTCTAGCAATTTTCGGGATTCGACTCCGACTTTTTATTACTCTAAAAGATGTCTGGGTCGTTGCTGCCTCCGCCTGTGTTCTTTTTTTGATTTTCAGTCTTGACTGTATTGCGGAATTATTGTCAATGTGAAACCTGAATCACCGGGGGCCTCCCTCACCTTTTCTCTCCTATTAACTGAATCCTCAGTTCAGTTACCCCCGGGGATTCAATCTTTTTTATATTCCCTTCTATTTTTCCTGTTTGCAATGGTTCCGTTATCATGGGATACTCTATTCGGGTTCATATCCTGAATCTGAAATGAATTTCAGGGTTTCAGGATAGAGAGGCCCGCGTTTTTTGCTTTTGAGGACCGCGTTTTTTGCTTCGCAAAAAACGCTTTAGAGGTTATTACCATGAAGAAAACTGTTCCTTTTTTTGCATTCATTATGACTTTGCTTTTCCTTGGGTTTTCGGGCTGCAGTGGAGAAGCGGGTATTTTAAATAATTCCAACAATTCCAACAATGACGCAGGTCCCGATGGCGACGGCGGTGACTGTCCCGTTCAGAATGTATGCGGGGTAAACTGCTGTACTGACGAACAGGAGTGCATTTTCGGCACCTGCGAGCCCATTTGCCCTCAGGAGCGTTGTCGTGGCGTATGCTGCGGCGAAGGGGAAGAGTGCGTAAATAACATGCAGTGTCTTCCGGTTTGCGAGACACTGAGATGCGGGGAAAACCTTGTGGATTGCTGCAATGCCGGGCAGATATGCCTTGATGGCGTCCAATGCGCCGCAGATTGCGGAACAAATAACCCTCTGTGTGGGGAAAATCTGGACATCTGTTGTCCTTTCGGGCGTTTGTGCTTGAATAACGAGTGTGTTCAGCCGGGCTCCTTCTGCATGGATAATTACGACTGTCCTAGTGATGAGTGGTACTGTGAACTTAACATGAATATATGTCTTCCCCTGCCGGAAGGTGTGCTTTGTCAGGGCGAACCAAATTTTACAGCAATAGAACCAGTCCTGGAGTGGTACTGGAGGGGCACAAGTTATCTCGGGAAGGAATATACTGATTCCATGGCCTCTCCAATCATCGGCGATGTGAACGGTGATGGTATTCCCGATGTGGTAGTTGTACTTTTCCATCTGAATCTCTACGACTCCGATTCAATAATTGTTGTGTTAAACGGTGCCGGTGACGGTGCCGGAGGCGGAGAAATTTTATTCACCATTCCTTCGGATCAGGACCCCACAGCACCCAAACCCTTCGGTGGTGCGTCCGTAGCTCTGGCCAATTTTGACGATGATCCCGGCCTTGAAATTGTATACAATGTTCAGGGAGGTGGTGTGCGCATCGCAGATAATGACGGTATCGGCGACGTCTGCGACCGCAATTTATATCCATCATGCACGGGAGCACGTTTTTCCGGTGGTAGTATGCGCCACATTCACGGCGGGCCTTCCGTGGCAGATGTGGACCACGATGGTATACCCGATGTAATAATTGCCTGCCATGTCATGAACGGCAGAGATATCTCAAACCCTGCCCTGGATTTTGTTAATTCATCAGAGTGTGGAAAAAATACTGCAATTGCGGATTTAAACACCGATGGAAAACTTGAAGTTGTTGATGCGGCTCACGCAATTACCATTGACCCCGCAGTCCTCGGGGGAGTGCCCTTCTGGACCACAAATAATGCTGTGTCATCGAGTTTTGTTGCCGTTGCTGACATCATTCCGGATATTTCAGGCCCGGAAGTTGTGAATATTTACAATAATTTCTACCTCATGGACGGTCAGACGGGGCAGGTTCTAATCGGCCCCGGAGGAACTCTGGCAGACGTGACTGTTCCAATTCCAGGAACTGGAAACGGAGGAGCCCCCACCGTTGCAGATTTTGACGGAGACGGCCTTCCGGAAATCAGCACAGCAGGAAGAGCAGCTTATGTTGTTTACGATCCTGACTGCTATGATCCACCCCTGCGTACAGGAGGCCTGTGCAACAGTGGCCGGACGGATCTCATTTTATGGGAAACCCCAACTCAGGACCTCAGTTCATCCATGACGGGCTCCTCGGTTTTCGACTTCCAGGGAGATGGTGCCGCCGAAGTATTATACAATGATGAATGTTTCTTCCATATTTACGACGGTCTGACGGGAGCTGAACTCGTTTCTCCAATGATTCCATCATCCACAGGAACTTTAGCTGAGTATCCACTGGTGGCGGACGTGGATGGCGATGGTAACGCCGAAATGATTATTGTTTCAAATAAATATGCTGTTACTTATCTTAATTGCCGAGCAGCATGGAAAGCTGCAGGTATTCCTGCAGAGACTCTCTGCGCCCTCACGGACTGCACTCCTGGTGATCCATGTGCAGGTGGCCCCGGAGGCACCTGCACTGGAGATTACGTGTGTGATGCGGCGGGCACATGTCAGTATCCCGGCGGAACAATGGGAGTTCGCGTTTACGGTGATGCAAATGATCGCTGGGTTCGCACACGCCCCGTTTGGAACCAGTTCAATTACCACGTGACGAATATTTCCTTTGCCAGCGGCCTGTGGGACGTTCCTCTTTATGAAGAACACTCCTGGCTCACATATAACAACTATCGGCAGAATGTTCAGGGAGGAGCCCTTTTCCCCGTTCCGGATCTCATGGCGACACTGCAGGCTGCGGCTCGATGCCCGGATACGGTGAATCTGAGTGCGGTGATTTTCAACAACGGAAGTGCCGGCGCCGCTACGGGAGCGACAGTTTCGTTCTACCGCACCGATGTGGATCCCCCGGAACTGATTGAAACCGTTCTGACAACGGGAATAATTCTACCGGGAGGCTGGGAGCGCGTAAACACCGTATATGAAAACGTGGAAACCGGTGTGGATATGACATTCACCGCCGTAGTAAACGAAGGAGCCGTGCTTGAAGAATGCAGTGATTCCAACAACTCTTCTTCCGCAGGTCCGATAATGTGCACGAATATTGAATGAGTCAGAGGTGAAACTCATGAAACTTTTTATTATATTTACCGTGCTTTTCCTTGCGTTTTCGGGCTGCGATGATACGTCCAGCGCGGAAAACAACAACAAGAGGTGAAACTCATGAAACTTTTTATTATATTTACCGTGCTTTTCCTTGCGTTTTCGGGCTGCGATGATACGTCCAGCGCGGAAAACAACAACAATTTGAACAATTCGAATAATTCTAACAATTCTAATAATATAAATAATGATGCGGGCCCCGATGCCGACGGAGGGTCTGATGACTGCTCCGAGCATGCCTTCACAGATGTCATGATTCCCACGAGCGACGGTTATGAACTCAGCGCCTTCGTCCGTAAGCCTTTAAATCCTGACTGCCGGTTACCTACAATATTAATCCAGACTCCCTACAACAAGGAAAATGCCCGTAGCATCTGGTTTCTCTTTGGTGGTGAACCACTGTTTGATAGCCGGGACTACAATTTTGTAGTAATGGACTGGCGAGGATTCTTCGGTTCCGCAGGCGTTCCCGTGAGTAATGATCGGGATCTTGGCTACGACGGTGCCGATGCTGTAGATTGGATAACAGCTCAGGACTGGTCCGATGGGAAGGTTGGAACCTGGGGAGTCAGTGCTCTGTGTAAGATTCAATATCAGACAGCCCAGATTAAACCATCAGGACTCAAAGCCATGGTGCCAATTTTCTGTGGCATGAATCAGACCTGGGAAGAGCATTACCCCGGGGGAGTTTTACGTCGGGAGTACATCAACTTCATGGAAATGTATTACGGCGTTTCCGCGTCCGTGTACGAAGCCCACCCATACCGTGATACGCTGTGGGCCTGGCTGGAAGGTCAGTACAGTTATACAAAAGTGGAAGCACCATCCCTTGTGGTTGCCGGCTGGTATGACCTGAATAATAAAGGTGGAATAGGCGACTGGCTGTCTTTACGTACACAATCTGCACAAGCAGTTCGGGACAAACACCAACTTTTAATCGGACCATGGATTCATCAGGCTACTGGAGGCGAAACCTCCATGGGAAGACCACTTACGGATCAGGAAAAGAAGTACGTGGATAGCAGTAAAATCATTCAGGAGCGCTCCCTCGCGTTCTTTAATGTTCATTTACGCGAAATCGGTGAGTCTCAAGCACAAAAAGTAGAGTACATCGTCGACAACGAAACGACACCAAGGTTCTCTGATACCTGGCCGCCAACGGTAAATACTCAAGTCGTGTACCTGAGGGAAAACACCCTTTCGGATGAGGCTCCAACGACAGAAACCGATCGTGTATTCAGCTCAGACCCCGATGATCCGTCGCCTACCATCGGGGGACAGACCCTCATGGGTAACTACCATCACGGACCTCAGTATCTGGATGAAATCATTGCGCGGTCAGACAGTCTCGTTTACGAATCTTCAGTAGCGCCGGGTTTTATTGTTGGTGGTGAAGTAGTTGTTACCCTGGAAATTGAGACCGATGTACCGGATACAGATATCGCCGTAAGAATCACCGCTGTGGATCCGCAAGGACGTCATCTCCTCATAGCTGAAGGCATCCAGCGACTCAAACTGAGGGATTCCAATTCCACTCCCTCCCTTCTGACTGCGGCTCAACTCTATACGGTAAATATCAAAGCAGTGAACCACCACGGCTATGCTTTCCCTGCCGGATGGCGTCTTGGGCTCATCATAACTGGTTCAAATTTCGAGCGTTTTGACGTAAATCCCAACACCGGAAATGATTTTTTGAGCGAAGCTCCGGCTCCCGCTGTCAGCACAACCACCATCTATGCCGGGGGAATAAGTTCAATCACCTTCAGCACCGTCGAATAACTGTTTCTTGCACACTACGAAAAAATTCACGCGTCAGCTTGACATAAAAAGGGAAATTATTCACACTCAGGGTTACTCCGGGGGGAGCCCCCTTCACAGGCGGCAAAGATCAAACCAGCACGACAAATCCTGAACAAGAAATGTCTATCTTGAAGTTTTTTCAGGTTTTTTTCGCGCAGGAGGAACCACAGATGTCTAAAAAACCTCAGCGAACGCTCACCACATGGATTGCCGGCATCATTATGACGGTAACCCTGGTATCCAACATCGTACTATTTTTCTTCGTTTATAAAGATGTCAAGGAGCAGGTTCGCTCCAATATTGCAGATAAAACCCTCACGACCTTACTCGCCGTCGCTCCTCAAATCGACCTTGAAAAGTTCAAAAACCTTGTTGCCAACTGTGACCAAAAGGATCCGTACTACGAAGAACTGAGACAGTATTTTGCAAAAGTCCGTAATTCCGGGCGATTCAAGTATCTTTACACCGTTTCTCTCAGTGCAAAAGGACAGCTTATTTATGTTGTAGATGGTGGAGACCCGAAAGAAAAAGGATTTTCCAAACTGTGTGATATAACAACGGCAGACGAACAACCGGGATATGACAAAATCAGTAAAAACCTCAAACCCCTTGTGGAATCAAGCTCTTCAGCTAAATGGGGGCATATGCTGACGGTTTATTATCCCCTCGTAGATAAAACGGGAAACCTTGTGGCTCTTTTGGGTGCTGACCACGAAATGTCTCTGGTTATGAAGGCAATTTCCGATCGAAGCCATTTTTTCGGATTTTTGATTTTTGTTATTACACTTCTGGGAATGACAGCTACTATTTTGAGTACCGTTGTTATTCGCCGAACGGAACAGCACCGTCTTGAAACCCACGAAAACCTTGTGAAATCTTACAAAGAACTCGACGAAAGCCAGCGTGCTTTGCGAGCAAGCGAAGAAACCAAGCGAGTCCTTTTAAACAGTGCCACGGAATCAATCCTTCTTATGGACGTGGAAGGTAAAATCCAGGATTCCAACACAGCAATGGCGGGTCAGTGGGGTCTTGAGCCCCATGAAATCAAAGGAAAAACTCTTTTCGAACTTTCGGGAGAAGAAGCACGGGAGCTCATGGTCCGCCGTAAAGACGTCGTGGATCGACGGCGCATTGAGCATTTTGAACGGGATGACGGTAATAAACATCTAACCTACAGCCTCTATCCCGTGGGGGAAGAAACCTATGTTACAAGCGTGGCGGTTTTCTCCCAGGATATCTCCTGGCGCCGGAAACTTGAAAATGCCCTGAGGGAAAGTGAAGAACGCTTCCGCAGTGCCTTTGAAAATGCCGCCGTGGGTATCGCACTATCTGATCTTGATGGTGTTTTGATTAAAGTAAACCGGAGCTTCTGTGAAATGCTTGAAATAAGCGAAGGTCAAGCCATTGGCCTTAGTCTGGAAGCAATCACGTATGAAGAAGACCGGGATAAAGACAAAGCACTTAAAGATCGACTCATGGCGGGTGAAATCGCTTATTACCATGTAGAAAAACGCTACAACGGAACATCCGGGAAAACCGTCTGGGGTATTTTAAGTGCCAGCGCCGTCCATGACGAACGGGGTATTCCTATCTACGCCATTGGAATGATTCAGGATATAACCCAGCGTAAACTAATGGAATATGAGTTGAAACTGGCGAAAATGGATGCGGAAAGCGCTCAGGAGAAAGCTGAATACCTCGCCCGCACAGATTTCCTCACAGGTCTGTTAAACCGTCGGGCATTCATGGAACGCCTTGACAGTGAAATTTCCCGGGCCGCAAGGGAAGGAAGGCCCATCGGCATCATTCTTACGGATATCGACCACTTTAAACGAGTTAATGATACATGGGGTCATGAAGCCGGGGACCGTGTTCTTAAAAACTTCTCCGATGCTCTGGAACGCAATTGTCGCAAATATGATTTCGTAGGTCGCCACGGTGGAGAAGAGTTCATCATATGTTTGCCGGAATCGAGCAAAGAGCAGACAACGCAGATAGCTGAGCGTATTCGAGCCTTTGTTCAGGACATGGAAACTTCCCTCGGTGAAGAAAAAGCAGCCCTTAAGATCACTGCGAGTTTTGGAGCCACAATACTTTATCCCAAACGTGGGGATAGCGCCGATTCTGCCATTATCCGCGCTGACCACGCCCTTTATGATGCTAAAACTTCCGGTAGAAATCGTGTCCGCAGTAAAGAACTGGAAACCCGGGAAGATATCGACGGCCTCGAAATCTAGGCCGCTTTCGGAGTAACACCAAGATAAAGCCTCAGGTTAAAGACCTGCTTGCCTGATCCTGCTACTGATTACCTGTGCCCTGATTGTTTTCAACAGGAAGATAGGTTCAAGTCCAGGACTTAACCATTTAATATCAAGTAATAATTTAAAAGAACGTAATTTTAATTCAATTTACCAATTTCAATCCTGTCACTCCGCAATCGGTATAAAACTGAAACTCCACGGTTGAAAAATTATCGTTTTGTAATAATATAAATTATCGTTTTTCCTGACTTCGGGTTTAATACTCCGGAAAAGAGGGTCCTATGAAGAATCTTTTTCTTATTGCGCTTTTACTTTTTGTTGCCTGTGATGACAGCACCACTGTAGATACCTGTGGTGATGGAATACTTGATCCGGAAGAACAGTGTGATAGCGGTAATATCAACGGAGCCCGCTGTATCGACGAAGGGTTTTATTCAGGTACCCCCACCTGCAGTTCTGATTGCACCGTGGACTATTCAACCTGTGATCAGTCAATCAGTTGTGGGGACGGACTTATTCAGGTAGTTCATATGGAGCAGTGTGATGGAAACAACCTGAATAATGAAACTTGTGAAGATCACGGCTATTATGGCGGCACTTTGTCCTGCGATAACCGCTGCAAATTTGATTTCACCAATTGCGCAGCCATAGGTCGCTGCGGAGACGATGAAATTCAGGGTACTGAAGATTGCGACGGAACAAACTTTGACGGTCAATCCTGCACTTCCCTTGGTTACTACGGTGGGGACCTCTCATGCACTGACGAGTGCACTTTTGATCTTGCATCCTGCGCATCTGCTGGCAGTTGTGGTGATGGGGATATACAAACTGAACACAATGAAGAATGTGACGGGACGAACCTTGGGACCACATGTGAATTGATGGGATACCATGGGGGCAATCTGAGTTGCCGAAATGACTGCACATATGACCTCTCCTCCTGTGAGTCATATGGAATGTGCGGAGATGGTATATATAACACTGATTTTGAAGGCTGCGATGGCACGGATCTGGGTGACCAGACATGCCTGTCTGTAGCAAACAAAGCTTATGGTGAGCCCCTGTGTAACACCGCATGTGTATTGTTAACTTCCCAGGATTATTGCTACGGAAAACGCTATCAAATGGTAGGAGCAACCGGATTTAGTGGTTGTGGTGTGGATACTGAGGACAATCTTTTCTGCTGGGGTTATAACGACGTTGGACAGTTGGGCAACGGTGACAACATCAGTTCAACAATTCCAGTACATGGAGATACTTCAGTTGTATTTACCAAACTTACAAATGGCGGCAATAAGTTTACATGTGCCCTTTCCACAGGTGGTGCAATTTATTGCTGGGGGAATAATTCCGATGGACAACTAGGTGTAGATGACGCCGCAAATCGTAGTTCGCCAACTGTGGTGGCGGATTCAACTCTTTATAAAGAAGTTAGCGCTGGTCATTCCCACGCATGCGGAATTACAATAAACAACGTTGCAAAATGCTGGGGAAGCAATACACAATTTCAGATTTATTCAACATTCCCTTCAACTGACAGACTTACACCTTCCGTTTCGGGTACCGATTACCGCAAAATTGCCGCAGGTGGTTACCATACATGTGCCGTTCGCTCTGATACAGGAGTAGTGCACTGTTGGGGCGCAGGTTCGGAAGGTCAACTTGGAGATGGTCAATCAATTTCAAATTCTGACCATGTTACTGCATCAGGGTTAACGGAAGTTTCCGAAATATATGCAGGTCTTAGTATATCCTGCGCCATTGACAGCGGCAATTACGCCTGGTGCTGGGGGTCAAATCAGTATGGCCAGATTGGTAACGGTGGGTCATCGAATACATACAATTCTCCGGTTCAAGTTACTGGCAACCATCAGTTTGTTAAACTTTCACTGCATTCAACGCATGTATGCGGCATAGATACTGCCGGGGGTTTATGGTGCTGGGGAAACAACGGAGCAGATCAACTGGGGCTGGGAACAGTCGCCCCATCCCACAATGAGCCTCAACAAGTCAGTCCGGGAACCATCTTCACTGACGTTGCAGTGGGCCCGTTTCATACCTGTGCCGTTGAAGAAAGTGGAGGCATCTGGTGCTGGGGAAGTGATTCAACGGGACAACTGGGAAACGGCACCGACGGGGATTCCGCAATTCCCGACCTTATCACCGATATTTAAAAATAATCTCTACAATCTCATAAGGCCTGTCAACTGACGTAATTCATAGCGGGACAATTTTGTGTTGATGATTATGAGATCACCTCTACGGATAAACTTTATTTTTTCAACCAGATCTTTACGCCTTGGGCAAAGCTTCAGTGCTCCGGAAAGTCTATTGAATTGGGATTCAATGGATTTTGCTTCAAGTTCCTTATTAAATTTAAGTTTCCAGTCCAGGGCGAGACCATTTGAAAGATCAATATAACCAGTAGCAATGGGCAGTGATTCATCTCCCTCTACCAGAAACATGAGGGATTTTCGTTTCATTGATGAGTCAATAATCCCCTTTCCAAGTTTGCCTTTACCCGGAACGATTTTTTCAGCGAATTTCCCCGTAGCCATTGCGAGTACGTTATCTGAAACCGCCCATAGTTTGCCTTTTGCCATTATTGGGTATGTTTTTTGGATACAAGTTTCAGTTTCTTTAGGATCTACACCACGGTAGAAAGCGAGAATAGGCTGATTCATATTTTTTCCAGTAACTATTGCCGTCCCGGAATTGTCTGAAAAAAGCTCAATGGTATCGGCAGTTTCAAAAATCTTACTCATACAGTCTGAGTCCGACTTAAATTTCGTCATATTGTTTTTGAGAATCGCCATAAGTGGGCTGTTTCTAATGGCTTTAAGGTCAATAAACATGAGAGTCTGCGGTATGAAACCCAGCTCATCTTTCATATTTCCCATAACTTTCCGTGAGTATGACTGGATCGCGTCGGCCTCTTTACCCGCTGGATCCTTTTTTTCGCAACCAACTACTAAAAAGATGCCAATGAAAATCAGTGAATATCTCATGTTTCTCCTCCTGTATTTAGATTATTCCAAGACCACCAATTGCTGTTTGTTAATTTACATTGTATTAAAAATTATTTCAACCCTTTTGAATGATTTTAATATTTGGAGTAAGGGACGCGGTATAGTATTATGAAAAATGTTTTGTTCATAAATCGCTCGCAGGAGAGTCTTCAGAGAATCAAATGGACCTGAAAAAGTATTTTTCCCTGCAGGGAATCTGGAAAGGCGCTTTAACAACTGAGGCTGCAATAATGCTGGCAGCTTCCGTTGTAATCGGCATCGCCGGTGGATATGCTGCCATAGGATTTCGATATCTCGTGAAGTTTGCGTCCTGGTTTTTCCCTCATATCTTCGGCTCATCCGGGTTTTCATCACTCCCCTGGTATGGCGTACTGATTCTTCCCGTAGTCGGTGGACTGATTCTTGGTCCAATAATACGATATATTTCATGGGAAGTCCGTGGCAGTGGCATCCCCGAAGTCATCGAATCCTGTGCCACAAGTGGAGGCGTCATCCGAAAGCGGGTGGCATTTGTAAAGGCACTGGCAGCATCCATTAGCCTTGGAACTGGATTCTCCGTCGGTCGCGAAGGCCCCATCGTTCAAATTGGAGCAAGTATCGCAAGTTCTATTTCTCAGTTTCTTAGAGCCAGCGTCAAACAACTCAGAACCCTTGTTGCCTGCGGAGCTGCCGCGGGCATAGCTGCCACTTTCAACACACCTTTTGCCGGGGCGATGTTTGCTGTGGAAGTAGTTGTCGGTGACTTTGGAAGTGCGAAAATCGGGCCCATTGTTATATCATCCGTTGTCGGTACCGTTGTGTCACACCACTATCTCGGAAACTTCCCGGCCCTTGCCCATGTAAACTTCCAGATGGTGAGTAACTGGGAACTTATTTTCTACCTGCTCATGGGCCTCACCAGTGGACTTGCCGGTGCTTACTTCATTAAAATCATGCAATTTTCAGGTTCTGTCTTCTCCCGCCTTCCGGTGAATGAGATTTTTCATCCAGCTATCGGTGGTCTACTGGTTGGGCTTACAGCTCTCCTGACACCACACAGTTTCGGTGTCGGGTATGAACAGATAAACACAGTTCTAGGCACCGGAGGCTCATTTACCCTTGCCACCGCAGCAGCAATTCTATTCGCCAAAGTATTTGCTACTTCTGTGAGCATCGGCAGCGGTGCAAGCGGTGGTGTCTTCGCACCCTCTCTGTTTTTAGGGGCCATGTCCGGTTACATCCTGGGAGTCCTGGTTAATCACATCTGGCCTGGAATGACAGCCCAGCCCGCTTCGTATGTACTTATTGCCATGGGTGCCTTCATTGCTGCCACTACCCGGGCGCCCATAACTGCCACTTTAATGATTTTCGAGATGACAGCGCATCCAAGCGTCATTCTTCCTCTCATGGCGGCCTGTATTCCCGCCACAATTCTGAGTTCATGGCTTAAAAGTGAAAGTATTTACCATGTTAAACTGCTTCTAAAGGGCGTAAAACTGGATCGCCATCTCGAACGAAATGTTCTTAAACACATTCTCGTTTCCGAAGTTTTCCAACGGGAGCGTGCCCCGGTGCTTAAACGCAGTTCATCATTAACTGAAGTAATTGATGAGTTCCTCCGCACTGGTGCTGCCCGGGGTTACATTGTTGATGACGATGGCAAAGTAATAGCTTCTATTTCTGGCCAGGATCTGCGTTACAGCATTGTAAACCGCATGTATCTTGATGACGTCGTACTCGCCATCGACCTTGCACAACCCCTGACGGGAACACTTTCACCAATGGACGACCTGAGTATCGCGGTGCAGCTCTTAAGCTCTCGAAAAGCTGATTCTCTTCCCGTAGCAGACAGCGATAACAAATTCCTCGGGGATCTTGTCATGGGAGACATCATCGAAGCGTATAACAATAATATTATATACATGGATCTTCCGTCATCTACAGTCGATGCTATTTCCATGACGGAACGGCTGGGGGAAATTGATTTGGGTGATGATCATGCAATGATAGAAATTCAGGTGCCGCCTCATGCCATCGGAAAGACTCTCGCTGATCTGGATATCCGCCGTAGACTTGGGATTCAGGTGGTTCTGGTTTCCCGTATTTTGACGGACGAAACTGGACGAAAAGTCCGCACCCGCCGGGTACCGGGAGTTACAGATATGCTTGCGGAAGGAGACTTTCTCCTGATTGCCGGAGAAAGAAAAAACATCCGCAACGCCACAAAACTATAACCCGCTAAAATTCCTTAATTCTCAAGCCATGCAATGTATCGGGGGTCGTTTCTCAGATCGGTAAAATCCTGAAAATCTGGATCATTTTTGAGACAGATTTTTACAATTTCCCAGGCCTGTTGTTCCATTCCAAGTTTAAGCAGAATTCTCACCTTTGTATCAAATATAAAATACTGACTGGTATTGTCGATGTGCTCTACCCCTCGGTCGATTATTTCAAGAGCTTTTTCCAGATTTTCTCTGTCACTACATAGTTCGTACATCTGCCACGCAACGGAATTGGCAGCGATTCTCAAACATTCCCTGTGGAACTGACCAATATCAGTAAAATGCCATATAATACCTGGAACTAACTCCATGAGTTTGGTCCCCCATTTAATTTGTTCGTGACGGTTTTCAAGAATTTCCTTCTTTTTAAGGCCACCACTGCAATTCGCAAGTATGTATGTAAGAGAGTAAAGACGCCCATAATGAGCATAAAGATGGTTATACTCATCCACGACTTCACCAGAACTGAACATTGCTAAAACCGCATCATATTTTTCAATGGCACTGACCAGACTGTCAAAGTCATTCCTTCGGGCCATGGCGGAGTTGGCTTCTTTTATAAGTGTCTGCATCGTTTTGAAAGCTTGAATCTCCGGCCCTTTTTCAGTTTCGTCATCTTTATTAAACCTGAAATCAAAGATGGTTTGTGGCATTTGCTTTTTCAATTCGAGACGTTTTTTCAGATTAAGGCAGTTATACTGCAAATCAACAAACTTCAGGTTTTTTAGTTCACTGAATTCCGCAGGTAGTTCTTTGAGCCCATTGAATGAAATGTCGAGAAACTCCAGGTTTTCAAGAGCCCCGATTCCTTCCAGATCCAGGTAAGATGGAGCAGGCCTGACAATACCCTTCCATATTTCGTCGCCATCGTCGTAAATAGTTTTCACAAAAGAACCATTTATAATCCGGGATAGTTCAGGGTCATTTTCAACGTCCCTGAGGAGCTCGGCGTAATCATCGTCATCAAGTTCTTCTGTTCTTTCTCCGAATCGGTCAATATCGAGACGTTTAAGACTTGTTACCTTGAATATTGGTTTTATCACGTTAATAAGTGGATACAGGATACCGGATTTAATCTGTCCATTAACAGAAACTTTGTTCAAGGAACGTAAGCCTGAAAGGTCAGGAAGTTCTTTGATATATTGAAGAGCCCGGTTGAGATTCAAATCTTCAAGATTAGTCAGTTCCCTGAATGAATCAGGAAGTTCTTTGAAAGTGGTATCCGAAATATCCAGTTTTTTCAGGTTTTTAAGTCCACATACTGCTTCGGGAAAATCCACGGGGTCATCATCAGTTGTTCCGGATAAATCCAGTAATTCTAGCGATTCTACTTTGACAAAAGCATCCATATTCAATGGACATTCCTGCAGAATCAATTCTTTCAGGGGACACTGAGTCGCAGACTCAGGAAGCTTCTCAATAACAGTGTTTCCGAGATTAAGCTTTTTGAGATGGCGTAAATTGCCAATTGTCGACGGAATTAAGCACACAGGGTTGCCTGATATATCCAGTTCTTCAAGGTTCACAAGATCACCAAGGGAATCAGGGAGTATTTTAATATTATTTCCTGCAAGGTTGAGTATCCTGAGATTCTTTAAGCTTGTAAAACCTGCTGGGAAATCATTAAGTTTCTTGTTTGAAAAATCAATTTCCGTTGCGAGACCATCAGTTATAATTCGATCAATTTCTTCAGATATAAGCATTCGTTCAGTTTTTGCGCCAGGCTTAAGAGGTGTTTCGCCGGATTTTAAAATTGCGAGAAACTTATCAACGTCAATACGAGCATCAGTATCAGAAAAGTCGAGAACCTCATCGCGAAACGCTCTGATAAAATCTTTCCTGGAGAAATCATAGTCAAAATGATCATAATAGTCACTGTAACAATTAATAGTAATTGCGCCCTCATGATTGATTTGTGAATAGTGATCAGAGTTTAAAAGCCATGGCACTCGCGTCTTTCCGCATATTTCAATCATACCATCATTGTATTCCCCATAAAAAGCGTACTTTATATCAGCATCTCCTGTAATGCAGATGCACTCATCGTAACTCAGGAGAAAATCACAAGTAATATTGCCATTGACAAACAGGAATGGGAGGCCGTCGCCACCGGGTGTTACCGTACCATTAACTGTGAGATTCCCATTGACTAAGATGAGGTCCTGATCCGGCTCCCGATCATTTTCTTCCATTAATTTTTCGTACCACTCGGTATCAAGATTACCGTCAATGACCGTATCTCCTTCGAGAAGAATTACCGTCTCAAAGCCCATGTCACCAAATGGTTCGTGCTCATCCAGACAAAAACGCTCTACTGCTTCCTCATTTGAAATAAATTGAAGGTTCATGACTTCCCTTTCTTGAATGTGCGCAATGTAAAATCGAAACCATCTCTCCCATGAGATAAATTTCAGACAGGCAAAACCTACCATAGGCTTCAAATAATAAATACTAAAAATGAGAATTCCGGGCAAAAAAAAACCCGACCTAAGTCGGGTTTTCAGTGGCGATGCAGAGACTTGAACTCCGGACACAGCGGATATGAGCCGCTTGCTCTGGCCAGCTGAGCTACATCGCCGCAAGCGAAATGGGTTATAAAATAAAAACGAAAGTTGTCAAGATAATTTTTCAGTTTTCAATTGTTTTTTTTCCATAAATTTCCAATATTGGTGCCGAAAGGGTTTTAGACATGTATTACGATTTATTTCATCTTGCTTCCAGACTTATTGATAAAAATACACATTTTGTAATGGTTACCGTTATTGAGGCTTCCGGATCCACTCCTGCGAAAACATCATTTCGGATGATCGTGGAATCCGACGGCACACTTCATGGTACCGTGGGAGGCGGTGCCCTTGAGTCCGAAGCGATTACGACAGCGAAGTCCCTTATCGGTCAGAACATCTCAATAACAAAGACATTTTCACTGGAAAAAGACCTGAATATGGCCTGTGGTGGACAGATAACGATGTTTTTCGAGTCGTTTGCTGCGTCTGTTTTGCACATTTTCGGAGCTGGACACGTGTGTCAGGCATTAATTCCCGTTATGACTGGCGCCGGGTTTGCCGTAAAAGTTTATGACGACCGTGATGGATTTGAATTTGTTTCTGAGAAATTCGGGTGTCAATTCACAAAAGACGATATGGCTAAACAGGCAGCCCTGATCTCTGACGGTCCGGGGGTCTTCGCTCTAGTAACCACATACAATCACATTCAGGATGAGGCTGTGGGGCGTGAGCTTATAAACAAAAATCTTGCCTTCCTGGGTATAATTGGATCCCGCCGTAAAGCGGAAAAATACCGCAATAATTTTATTGAAGCGGGATTTGACCGGGAGAAAGTAAGTGGAATTTTCTGCCCCGTTGGTCTTCCCGTTGGCGGTACTACCCCGGGCGAAATAGCCGTATCCATTGCCTCTCAGATGCTTTCGGTTAAATACGGCAGAACCCTGTCATGAATCCACGCATCTGTGCCCTGATTACCGCTGCAGGTCAAGGAAAACGTTTCGGCGGACCTAAAGTTACAGCAGTTCATGAAGGTATTCCGTTTCATACAATGATATCAGCAGTACTGAAGGGTCTTGACCTTCCATCAGTATGGGTTTTTTCATCAATCGAAACGGCAAATATCGTTTTTTCGACTCACAATATGCACCGCGATGCAGTTTACACTTTGAATCCCATTCCCGGAAGCGACATGTTTTCTTCCATCATCGCCGGAATGTCTATGGTGCCATGGAATACAACCCACGTACTTTTGTGGCCCGTTGATTTTCCATTTGTCTCAATAGGTGACGTAACCACTGTAATTACTTCCCCTTTTGAAGACTTTGATTTTGCAGCGCCCATTTCAGGCAATCGACATGGTCATCCGGTTTTATTTCATCGTCGCATCCTCACCCGGGCTGTTTCCACCGTGCAAACCGACGGACTTCGAGGTTTTTTAAACTCTCACTTCTATCGTCGCCTTTCGGTCCCCACTGCGGATTCCGTCACACGAAACATAAACTTCTCTAAAGACCTTAAACTCTGAATTTTCAGTTTGCATAATATAACGACGGATTGTATATTATCCCTATGAAAAACTACATTGTCATAATATCGTTAATAATTGTTGGGTGTGGCAAAGATGGCGGTTCCAAAACCGATGGTACCAATTCCGGTGAGACGTCAAGTAACTCGCCTTCTGCCACAGGGGCCTCGGCAAAAACAAGTCCAGAAGTTATGAAGTCTCCCTACGAAAAGAAGGTTGACTCCGCCCTTAAAAAACTTGGCCTTCCGCCTGTTGATACTGCCTGCAAAAGCGATGCTGATTGTGTTATTTCTTCCACGCCAACAATTGAAGACGACTTCTGTTGTTTCTCTTGCCCCTGGTATCCCGCTAATAAATCATGGCGGTCGATGATGGTCCAAAAGTGTAATAAATACAACGGAGGCAAATTTGCCGGTTGCCCCAAACTCAATTGTCGCATACCTGGAACGGCAAAGTGCGAAAACAGCAAATGCATCCAAATCCGCAAAACAGGCACAGAATACTGAACTTAGTTGCCAATCAGTTACCACCTGACTTCCGCTATTTTTCTGACGATCTGCCAAAACTTTGACGCTTCTAACTCCAAACGACTAAAATTTACATCAGCAATTTCATAACTTTACTTCATGGGATTCGTTGGCATATCCCGTGCTTATCAGTAAATCGCTGCGCGGTCGGGTCCCGCAAGGCAATCTCTGATGGTGCAACTCCACTGGCTTTTCCCCGGAGACTGAGGCGATGTTAAACGCACCATCAATGGACAGAGACAAAAATTCATCGCCTCAGTCTCACGCTTTTTCATACTATTCGCGCTCTTCGTAATAAATTTCAGACTCTGAAGGCTTTTTTTCATCTCAAGTTATTGCCACGGAAAAAATAAGACCCATATTGCCTCAAGGAATGCAATGGTGCATTTGAATGAGACCGCGAAAATTAAATCTTTTTTTCGCAAAGAAATATGGAGTTGAAAATGGCAACACAACCTCTTACTGCTGCCAATCTTGAGTCGACAATCAGTGACAATAACATGGTTATAATAGATTTCTGGGCTCCGTGGTGCGGACCCTGCAGATCCTTCGGACCGGTTTTTGAAAAAGCCTCAGAAAAATACCCGGATATCAAGTTTATGAAATGCAACACGGAAGAAGAGCAGGAAGTAGCCGGCTCCTTTGGAATTCGTTCAATTCCTACAACGGCCATTTTCCGTGAACAGGTTCTGCTTTTTCTGCAACCCGGAGCCCTTCCGGAAGCTGCCCTGCATGATGTAATTAAGCAGGTCCAGGAACTCAATATGGACGAAGTCCGTAAAGAAATTGAAGAACACAAAAATCACGACCACGACCACGGTTGCGAAGGCTGCGGCCACGATCACCACCACTGATTGTAGTTTCCCAAACTGAATAAAGCACAATAATAGTGGGCTGTTAGGATTTTTACGAAAATCCTTATTGAAGAGAATTACAGTACACAGGCTAATTTGAAGATTATTCGAGGCTTACGAGGCTGAGGCCGGAGAAGATGTAGGCGATTTCTGCAGCGGCTGTTTCCACGGCATCGGATCCGTGTACAGAATTTCTTGTGGTTGATTCAGCATAAAGAGCCCGGATAGTGCCTGGTTCAGCTTTTGTCGGATCCGTGGCCCCCATGGTCTTGCGCCATACGCTGATGGCGTCCTCGCCTTCAAAAATGATTGCTACCAGAGGACCTTCAGTAATGTAGTTCATAAGACCTTCAAAAAAAGGCTTTCCCTTATGCACTGCATAAAATCCTTCCGCCTGAGCTCTTGTGTATTTCATCATTTTCATGGCGACAATTTTGAGACCAGCTTCCTGGGCAATGTTAATAATGTTACCGATATTGCCGGCTTTGACGGCATCGGGCTTAATCATGGCAAATGTTCTCTGAATCATCTACAGTTCCTTTCAGTAATTAGTTCGTGTCCTGTAATTCAATTTTTATCAAAATTGAGCATGTTTACGAAAACATGCTATTCAGAACACTATAATAATTTCAAGCATAGCGCTCTCGCGCAGCGAAGCGCGGAGGCGAAAGGCAACTGCATAGCAGATGCCGATAGCGACCTTCATTCTTACTGTCCTGAGCAAAAAATCGGCGAAAAATTTTGATTTTCGGTATTACAGGACAGTAACTAATTAAAATGCACGTTGTCGTCCTTACTAACGGGCTTTCATATATTCCATTACAAAACCGGTGTAGAATGCCATGGCTTTTTCGAGGTGCTCTACAGGGCATTGATCCTTTGGAGAATGGGCATGAATTTCGTTCGCCGGACCAAAACCGATTGTGGGAATATTGAACATTCCTGCAGTAGCTATTCCGTTAGTGGAAAACACCCACTTATCAACAACGATCTTACGACCAAGCACCGCATCACCGGCTTTTACGCCAGCTTGTACAGCTTTATGATCTTCTGCGAGGTTCCAGGTGGGGTAGAATTTCTTTGTGGGGTAAACAAGGCCTGTATAGGCTTTTTCAGCATAATCCAGTACGCGGATACGAGCGTTTACATTTTTAACACTGTCGAGCTCTGCCAGTTGGGATACAGCTACTTCTTCGTTTTCACCTTCCGTCAGGCGGCGATCAAGGTGAATTGTACAGGAGTCAGCTACAGCACAAAGGGACGGACTTGTGGAACGGATATGACTGATGGTAACAGTGCCTTTTCCAAGGAACTGAGTCGGTTTCAAGCGATTGTTGAGTTTGTCGATATCATTGATAATAGGAGCCATTTTATAAACAGCATTGTCGCCACGTGTAGGATCGCTGCCATGGCAGGAAATGCCCTTGGTTTCCACTTCGATTTCCATACGACCGCGATGACCACGATAGAGATTCAGGTTTGTGGGTTCCGTCAGAACAACGACTTCAGGATTGAGGACTTTTTCTTTTATAATGTACTGCCAGCAAAGTCCGTCACAGTCTTCTTCCATTACAGAGCCGACCATCCAAACGCTGCAGCCTTCATCGATCCCCAGTTCTTTAATCATTTTAGCGGCATAAACCATTCCAGCCATGCCGGCTTTCTGATCCGAAGCACCTCGACCATAGATGATACCATCTTTTTCAACGGGCTTGAAAGGATCAATTTCCCACAGTTCGGGGTCACCAACATCAACGGTGTCGATATGAGCGTCAAAAGCGATCTGGACGGGGCCGGTTCCTACGCGACCGAGAATATTTCCCAGTCCGTCGATCTTCACTTCGTCAAAACCGACTTTCTTCATTTCCTCGGCGATGCGTTCCACTACTTCTTTTTCCTGGCAGGAAACGCTTTTTATTGAGATGATATCTTTCAAGAATTCTTTACAATCATGAAGATATCCTGCTGCTTTGCTGTTAATTTCTGTGTATGACATAAAACACCTCCAGAGCGGAATTTTCAGTAAAAGCAGAATATAGTCAACCGGATTCTTCAGTGTGAATCCATAAATCGAAAAAAAAATCACTCAGTACATTAAAAATTTAATGCTGTCTTGAGAGTCTTTCAGGACAGAATTTTCTCAAGTATTTACTTTTAAACGTTAATTTTCTTCGCCAGTAACTTTTTTTCAGTCTTTTGACAAAAACTTATTATTTTGATGGAACCTTTTTAACTTCTTCACCGGTCAAAGAACGTGCCCACTTTCGGGATCATTTTATCTGAAGTCCATCCGGACTGATTCAAGGAGAAGTCATGAAAACGATCATTATCACCACATTAGCTGCTGTAGCCCTTATCACCACCGCCGTTTGGGCACAGACAACCAATTCCTCATCGCCCGCATCGAAAAATGCCGGACCAAAGCAGGCGTCGATCAATGCCTGCAAAGGGCTCAAAGATGGCGATAAGTGTTCTTTTATTTCCTGCCGGAATGAAAAACGAAGTGGAACATGTACAACAGGACGCAGACACGGAGTTTTTCACTGCCGCCCTGACGACAACCGCGGATATAAAAACCGTCCTTCCCGACCGGGACGTGGAGGAATGCACGCAGGTCGAGGTAATGGTTATGGCAAAGGTCAGGGTTATGGACATGGTTACGGATACGGACGCGGTCGTGGTTTCGGCATGGGCTGGGGAATGGGCTGGTAATTCCTGTTTGAAAATTGTTTTGTCGGTTATTGCTTCTCCTGAAAATTTTTCAGGAGAGGTCCAGGATATTTCTTATTGCCTCACTGAACTCTATTTTTATCAGAATCTGCTGTTTGCGATGAAAACGCTTGTCGTCAATTAGGATTTCTCCTAAAATCCTTCGCGAAGCGAATTTCAGGACACGAACCCAAAAGGAGAAATCATGAAAATTTACTTTATCATTACTATCGCAGCAGCTGCCCTGATCACTACCGCCGTTTGGGCTCAATCGAATCGCGCCCCCTCAATGAAGAAACCCGC
Organism: Myxococcota bacterium; assembly: GCA_018821305.1. Classification (GTDB taxonomy): domain Bacteria; phylum Myxococcota_A; class Polyangia; order HGW-17; family HGW-17; genus JAHJMN01. The sequence goes on along the minus strand of JAHJMN010000170.1, from coordinate 11,502 downwards.
AGTAAATCAGGCATCCGTCAATGCTTGTAAAGGACTTAATGAAGGGGATTCATGTTCAATCAAGTCTTGTAAAAAGAAAAATATTTCTGGAACATGCCAGAAAATGCCACGGCATAATGTTCTTCACTGCCGCCCCAACGATAATAACAAGAACAAACCCATGAGACCAGCCCGTGGTGGAATGTGCGGGAACCGTTATCGAGGCAAAAAATGATCAGGATACTGACTGGATTCAGCATCATTTATTAATAATTCCTGTTTGAAAAATTAACTTTTCGAGTTATAGTTTCTCCTGAAAATATTTTCGGGAGAGAGGCTCATGAAAAAATTTATTTTTACACTTGTTCTAGTTCTGGCTGCAGCAGGTTGTGACGATGATTCAAGTTCATCAAACAACAATAATTCAACAAATAATCAGACAAACAACATAACCAATAACAATAATTCAACAAATAATCAGACTAACAACACAAACAACGTCACACCTTCTTGCGACGACGGGATTCGCAACGGTTCTGAACTTGGTATAGATTGTGGCGGTGATTGTGAAACCGATTGTTGTTCAAACGGTTACACTGATGCAAATTTGGGTGAATGGAGTCCAGACTGCGGAGGATCTTGCGGGAATTGTTACTCAGGGACAGTATATTTCGTTTCAAATACCGGTGACGACGATGACGACGGGCTTTCCCCGGAAACGGCATGGGCTACGGTGGCAAAAGTAAATTCTGCAACCCTCAACCCCGGGGATGCAGTTTTGTTCGAAAGTGGCGGTACCTGGAGAGAAACTCTCGTAATCAGCAGCTCCGGAACAGCGTCTGAGCACATTACCTTCGCTTCTTATGGTGAAGGCCCTAAACCACAGATTCTCGGCAGCGAGCGGGCCGAAAACTGGACTGAAGTTGGAACAAACATCTGGATGTCCGAATCAGTACTGGAAGCACCAAGAGCACGCACGGGAAACAGCGTCACAAACCATCCCGCCAGTATCTTTTTTGGTGAGCATTCCGGATCAGTCACCTGGGGAAACATGGAAGATCTGCACCTTAATTCCGAAGGGGCCCCCATGGATATATATGAGTGTGACTTTACGGGAACTCAGTTTGAGTTACTGGACGAAGAATATGACTGGTGCTGGCAAGACAATCATATCTATGTTTACTCGCCTGAAAATCCAGGCTCTCGCTATGATTTCATTGAAGTTCCCCAGCGTGTTTCTGCTGTTCAGACGGCAGATCATCCACCGGAAGAATACGTTACTCTCAATAATCTTGAGATGCTTTTCGCCATACAGTACGGTTATAATGATGGATGGCCCATGAACGTGGTTGTCCGGGGCCTTAATGTATTAAACTGCCACATCGGGTGGATGGGAACAAAGGGCGCCGCTTCCGCCATTGGACTGCAAATCTGGCACTCTGACATGCTGGTTGAAGGCAACGATATCCATGACTGCGGCCGCCGAAACATATCCTATAATGTTTACGGCGATGTCCGGGATGAAAACCTTGTTTTCGAGAACGTCATTTTCTGTAATAACGTATTGCACAACGGTTATCACACAACAGGTTTTGATATTTCCGGTGGATATACAGACACTTTCCGCAATTTCCAGTTCATCGGTAATTTCATATGGGATAACTTCGATGACGGCCCTGATCATCCAAACGACTTCACTTCAATGGGTATCTACCTTGCGGGAAATACAGCCACATTTACAGATTTCCTCGTTTTGCGCAACACATTGAAATACATTAAACAAAAGGGTCTTGTTGTGGGCAACGTTAAAAACCTGAATGTCTACCACAATACTTTTTACAGCATGAATCATAATTCCGGCGGGGATTATCGCGGAATCATAACAGTTACCGGAGAACCAACTAACCTGATTATCCAAAACAACATCCTTTTCGGTGATGTTCCCAATTCAAATCTGGTCCTTTCACTCATTACTTTCTCCGGCTCTTCCCATGAATATGCAACTATCAACAATAACCTTTACTGGCAAACAGACAGCTCCCAGCGCATAGTTTCCACGGCCTCGGACAGTTGGCGAATTAATGAATGGACTTCCTATCTTGAAGATACATCATGGGATGATCAGAGCCCGGACCCTGAAGATCCTGGTCTGACTGACCCCGATGCAAATGACTTCACACCGGCTACAGAAAGCGCTGCAATTGACTCCGGCGCCCTTATTCCTGGCATAAACGACGACTATGCCGGTTCTGCTCCAGACATCGGCGCCATCGAAACCCCCTGACACAAAAATCCTTATTACATAAAGCGGTCTAGACCCAATGCTGTTCGGATAGTGAACTTCCGAGAAAATTAGTCAATAAATACAATCTTGTAAAATAATTACAGGCAGACAGGAATTCAGGAAAACAGGCACGCAATTTCGCACAGCGGAATGCAAGCAGTCAGGAGCAGGGCGTTTACTTTAAAGGAATGATTTAATTTGTTTATTGACTGGGCCGCCATTACATGGCTTGTGGTTTTGGCGCATTTTGACCAGGGGTTCAGATGCTCTGCATCCCTCACCCCTGGCTATTGAAGATGGTGTCATTTCATGACGTGCGGGTTCCGGGCAAAATTGCCCGTCGCCCTTGACTAAAAAGCCAACACATGAGTGTGTAATTCTTTATAAAGTAATGCTTTGCTGAATATAAATGACCCCTGATTGCCTGTTCCTGAATCTGTTTCTGATTCCCTGAAATACTTAAGTCCTTAATAACTGCGTTTAGTTTTGTTAACAATATCAATTGATACGGTACTACCGAGCAGCATTGGGTCTAGTCAACGTGGCACCAGCAGACGGGGCCGCCGTTTGATGAGTATTCACCGTTTGGTCCTCTTTCACCGCAAACACCTGAATAAACGCCGCCAATCTGGTAGTAGCAGATACTTGCGCATTCATATTTCATCAGATGAGTTCCAGTACAGTAGTGAAGTTGGGCACCCACACAGTCAATACTCTGAATTGTGCATGGTTCAAAGCATGTATCCATATAGGGCGGGTTATAAAGTGCATGGTCTTCACAACTGGCTGCAAAAATTTCATCCTTGCACTCGTCGGAAAGAGCCAGACTTCCACGATCAACAAGACATGCGTCATAATCTTGAAGTTCGCATTCCTCAAACATTTCACACATGGCTTCGGATGATTGTTCGTCATCTTCGCAACCGGCTGTGAAGGCGAAAAGACTTGTCACAATAATAAAAACTAAAAAACGTTTCATACTCTCCCCTTTCAAAAACACTGCAGTTCTATTAAACATTTTGAACCCGACAACATGAAAAATAATACCCCTGACTGAAATTATTTCAACAGGAAAATTCAAATCGTTCAGGCTGACTAAACAGTGCCTAAACCAGGATTCCCGCGATGGAGGCGGTGATAAATGATGCAAACGTCCCGGCGATCATTGCTTTTATTCCGAGAGCGGCGATTTCACCACGGCGAGACGGGGCAATTCCACCAATACCACCGAGCTGGATTGCAATTGAACTCAGATTGGCAAAACCACACAAAGCGTAGGTAGATATGATTGCAGACCGGGAACTCAGAGGAGATACACTGGCCGTCATTTCCCCGAGGTGCTTATATGCGATGAATTCATTCAGAATTGTTTTTTCACCTAATAGTGTGCCAACTTTGGCCGCTTCTTCCCAGGGAACACCCATGAGCCAGGCAAAGGGTTGCATTACATATCCCAGAATCTGCTCCATGGAGGTGCCGGCAAACTTCAGGAAATAATTGAACATGGCAACAAAAGCAATGAAAGCAATGAGCATAGCTGCAACATTTATAGCCAGTGCAGCACCCTCGCCTGCTCCCCGGGCAGCGGCATCAAGAACGTTCTGATCCGGAATCTCCACTTCAATTTTTGTAACTTCCGCGGTGATGGGTGCGTCCGTTTCCGGTACCATAATTTTTGCGAAAACAATAGCTGCCGGGGCACTCATTACCGAAGCTGCAATCAGGTGGCCCGCATCAATTCCCATACCCACATACGCCGCAAGTACGCCTCCTGAAACTGTGGCCATTCCACCGGTCATGAGTGTCATAAGTTCGCTCCGGGTCATTTTTTCAACATAGGGTTTGACCATAAGAGGCGCTTCCGTCTGACCCATGAAAATATTCGCGGCACTTGCGAGGGATTCAGCTCCACTTGTCCCAAGCCCTTTAGTAAAAAGGTATGTGAAAATGCGGACGAAAAACTGCAGAATCCGCAGGTAATACAGAACCGCAAACAAAGAAGAGAAGAAAATTATTGTTGGCAGCACTACAAGAGCGAAACTGAATCCAGATTTCAGAAGATCACCGAACACAAACTCGCTACCGGCATTTGTAAACGAAATCAGGCGATTGACACCGTCTTTCATGGATGAGAAGGCCATTTGCCCGGGTTTTGTTTTTAAAATGAAAAGAGCAAAAACGAACTGGCTCAGAAGACCGTAAGCTACGGTTTTCCATGGAACCCGGCGTTTGTGTTCTGACATGAGCCAGGCAAGTGCTATAAATACTGCAATTCCGAAAATACTTATAATAATGTGCATCCGAAAGCCTCAAAAGTACCCGGAACATAACCCCCAAGGCAAACTGAAACAATAAAATTCTCACAATTGTTGACTGACTGTTGGATTTTGATGAATTAAAGAGGGATTAAAAGTCTCAAGCTATTTTGTGGACCATACTACGGCACCGGCAGGATTGTACATATTTACTACACCGTCATTCTGGACCACCAGATAATGACCGCTGCCACCGCCGAGCCAGGTGTTTGATGACCATTGCGCCGCCCAGGGGCTTCTATAGACAACAAGATTTCCGTCATCCTGCATAATTACCTGTGCTGGAGAGGAATTAGAACCCGTTGACCACATTGGGTACCAATCGGAGAGTCTGTACAGAACCAGATTTCCATCTCCCTGATAAGTAAGTCGATATGCACCGTTTGCGGAAGTCCGGTATTGATTTACAAGGAGCGATTCATTTGGGCAAAGGTTGTCAGAAGCCGGTACACATACGTTTCCGGTTCTCACAACACTTACAACGCCACTGCAGGTCCCGGAACTGAAGCAACCAGCTTTAACCGTGTATGTACCGGTGAGAGTCGGAGTGAAGGAGATCGAGGACTGAAGTCCACAACCGTCATCATTGTAAGCCATCTGAGTTGAACCACTGTAGAGTCTCAGGTACGTATCAGTTGATGTGGAACCGCATGTACTGATTTTATAGGTTGTTCCGGCTTCAAGAGCAAAATTGTAATCATATGTATTTACCGTTGCACTGGATGTGGCGGATGCACTGTAATAGTTGGGTGAGGAAGATGAGCTGTTCATCTTTATATGAACCTTACCACTGCAGGAGTTGGAACCAAAGCATCCGGCATGGATGATATAAGTTCCCGTCATCGCAGGCGTGTGAGTTATACTGGATTGCAGACCGCAGCCATCATCGTTGAAGGCAACCTGTGTTTCGCCAGTCTTGAGTCTCAAATAGGTATCTGTTGAAGTAGAACCGCACGTACTGATTGTGTATGAAACATTTGCCGATAAAACAACACTGAACTGAGTTGTTGAAACCGTTGCTGATGCAGTATTTGACTCAGAGAAATTATGCATTGACGGATGGTTGTAACCAGAGTTGGTGCCATCGTTGCAGTCCGGTGAACCGCCTTCTTCAAAACCACCACTCAAGTCAACATCGCTGTCGCCGTCTCCACACCAGAACTGATTGCGTGCCTGAACGGGACCATATACAAACGCTGCCATCTGGGTTCTCGTATCATCATGGCAATTGTGACCGTCGTTGGAATAAGTGCTGTATCCCGTATTGCAGGTAAGGGCTGTCCAGTCAGGTTTGTGAATCATGGACAAAGAACATTTGTGTCCCATATCCCCTGCACATGTACCATGATTACAGAAATCAAAATACGTGTAGGAATTGGGCCCGGCATATTTGCTGATTCGAGTGGCACTGTGACGGCCAGTTCCGAAAGTGAAGGTAATGCTCTTGTCATGAACGGAAATGAAATACCAACCGCTGGTGAGATCTTTCGGGGCATCTTCCGGACCATCCGTGCCACCACCACCGGCGAGAGGTTTAGTAACATCAACACCGATATCATTTAATTTTTCTGTGAAAACTTCTTCGGATCTCGCAAGAGTTTCCGGCAAAGTCGCAGCGAACTGCCGGAATGCGGCAACTTCTTCGCCAAGCTCTGCACCTTCTTTTTCAAGGGCAGGGCCGAGTTTGTCTGCAGCTTCGATTACCAATTCGAAAAGATGACGATTACCGCGTGGATCAGCAGGAAGCGCGTCCTGCCATATGATGTCATCCATCCAGGTGGGATCATTGAAATCATCACCACCACGGCGGATATATAGCAGTCGTCCTTCGGCATCGGTTATTCGAGTATCGATTTCAAATTTTGGAACTGTGGGATCCGATGAATATTCTGCGGGTGTACTTTTCCCGCGCTGAGCATCCAAAACAATCATGTCATCTCCCTTGACATAAACTGCTTTAAACGATTGTCCCGGGGAGAATTCCACAATGTTTATTCCCTGTGCGTAAAAGGAAGAAACATCTCCCTCGTCGTTTGAACAGGCACCTGAGTAAAGACCTGCGGTAATTACTGCAAATATCAGAGCCAGTTTTTTCATGACATTCTCTCCTTTCAGGTCAACAGACCTTGGACAGTTGAAACGGCGCTGTATACAACGCAAGACGAGGGCCAAGGAGTCACATTGTCAGCAAATCATTATAATCTTTGAATGTATTTGTTAAAAAGGCAGACTGATCGCGATATTAGATTGTACAATTGTTAAACTCAAACTGTACACTTGTTTAAAAACAGAGCAAAACCTGAAGATTCTGATTGGAGATGAACAGTTTTTGTACACGCCCAATTTCAGTATTTGGGTCAATGGGAGTTAAGGTGTTATTTTACAAGACCTTTATTGGTGAATTCGATTTTTTCTCCCGCTTTGAATACTTTTCCTCCGATTCTTGTATCCGCTGCGGCGTAACAGGTTTTTAAAACTCCGTTTTCATGGAATTCAAGATCCATTGTGTAATAACTGAATTTTGGCCCACAGGTGACTGTTTTACTTCCAACCTTCAATGTGTGATTATCGGCTGTCTGAACAGATTTCAATTTACCGGACTCGTAAAACGACAATGAAGCTTCCCTGTATTTTGCTTTAGCTTTATAACTAACGGTGTTCACCCCCACCTTAAAGGTCTGATCCTTCACTGCTTTGGCACTGAGGAGTTTTCCTTCCTTTGAAAAAAAGGCGTGTTTGTGGATCTCAATTGATTTTCCACCGACTTCCACCACAGGTGCATTAAGGAGCTCCGTTATGCTCATAATGGTTTCGGACTCAGGGTAAAACAGCACCTGACCTTTTACCCGGAATAATTTACCGTCTTTTTTAAGATCCATTGGGTTTATAAATTTCAGCATATAAAAATTGTAAGTCGCCACAATTGATTCGCTGTAGTTTTTTACATCATAGAAGTAACTATTTGCGCCCGATGTCTTGTAGGTTCCTTTAGCCGGCTTATCAATTTTTGCATGATCTCCCCTCAGGATAGGATTTCCACGCTTTGATAGAACGATTTCCTTGCCTTTTTTGTATTTTAGACCAGCAAAAACCGTATCCTGGGCAACATATCCTGATTTGAAAGTCCCGTCTTCGTAAAATCCCAAATCCGCCCCACAACCGGGATAATGCGTAAAAGTAATATTTTGATTTCCGACTTTCAGGGTTTGGTCTTCCCGGATGTGGATAGAAGCGATATTCCCGGATTCATAAAAGAATATTTTTGCAGTATAGCCGCTTTTATTTGTCGGGCTGTACTTCACGGAGTATTTCCCAATTTTAAAAACCGTGTCTTTAGAACCGAATCCGAAAGTAACAGAACCTTTTTTAGAAAATGAAATCCAGCTCCGGAAATTGATTGTCTGCCCAGCCTGGAAGTAAGTCACTGTATTTTGAAGACCAGTAATACTCGAAACTGCTCCTGTATCTTCAAAGAAATACACCGTACCTTGGACAAGCATCAGTTGGTTATTTTTGTATATTTTTACTTGCTTATCAAACTTCAGAGTTTTCCTGCCTTCGGATTTTGAAGCCAGATGTTTCAAATCATCGTAGGTCGTATCCTTTTGAACTGATGCTGCAGGGGAAGTCTGAGGCATTGCAGACAATGAACGCTCATCAAGTGTCTGTGTCGCAATGTTTACTTCTTCAGGTTTTACAAATGCATTGTATTCAGTTTTCAGATTTGAAAATTCCGGAGGAACTTCTGCTGTCTGCCCTGCTTTCACCGCATATTTCTCACAGAAAACGTTCTGGGTTTTCGTCTGAGTGAGTGTTACGGGATTAACGCCACAGTTCAAAGTCAATGCCATACACTTATTGTCAATTGCTGCATACCAGTTAACCTGAGAGCTCTCTTTGTCGTCAAAGTGGGGTTTTCCAATCATTTTACTGATTTTCAATTGATTCTCATGGCAGTTTTGTCTGGCAACTTCAGTATGAAAAGCATTAAAAGCCTGATCCATTTGAATATAAGTAATTGCTTTCAAAACAAATGGATCCACTTCTGTTTTACGGGCTTTTTCGAGATCCGGATCTTTAGTTTTTTCTTCTCCCGGGCCGCATACTTTATTGTTTTTCGTGGTTTTTTCCCCGCCGGTTGTATTACCTGTGCAGGCAAACGTAATAACTGAAATTAATAAAATAAATATATTTCTCATAACCACTCCCTTTCCATCTTGAACCCTTCAGGAAATAGAAACAAAAGCCACCTGTATCGACTATAGACCACAACGGGGGGATTCGATTCAAAAAATATTTCAGTGTTGTTTTTTTTCAGAAAAAGCGGGAAAAGGCTCAGGGAGTGGGAGACATGAGGGCGAGAATTGTAGTTTTATTCAGAGTTTCCGGTGATAAATCAGTGTACTCGCCATCGGGCATCCGGTGAGTTACCGTTGCGCCCGCAAGTGTCAGTATCTCCTCGAGATCGATGGGATTTCTCAAACTGCGTAGCAGATACTTCCTTGCTTTCGATACATAGTTCGCTTTCGACGAAGTAATCGCATTACCGATGGATGTATTCGTGAAATATACGCGACCTTTGTCATCGTAATAGTCTACAAGCCCGATTATATTCTGCTTTGCAGTTACCTTCATGGCAGTTCGTACAGCAATGTTATTGATATCTACCATGTAGTTTCGCTTGAAAATCGCCGGTTTCTCATGAGCTACAAGAAAATAACAATCAACGGGGTCACCTTCCTCATGGTTAAAATAATTGACCATGAGGATACCCGGCTCAGATATACCTTTGCGGATGTAAAAGAGCTCCGTAGCCCCGTTTGGAGCAGGCGCATCCGTCATATCTCCGGAAAAGAGGATTTTTCCTGTATCACTCCGGAAACTGGCATCCCAACCGACTTTCTCCGATGCACTCACGATGGACAAATCGAGATCAATTCGACGTTTTGTATTCGTCCAGTGGATCCCGGTAATCAGATCGTTTGAGGTTTCAACGTAACTTCCCGAAGGCAGATTTCCAACAAACTGCTTTTCCGTAGCGGGCATTGCATAATGTATCCCTTTCGGAATATAAAAAGTTCGACCGGCAACGACAGGAGCAACATCCGATGCAATGGATAAAAGTACCGTTTCATAAGCAGCCTTCGCATACTCAATCAGACCCTTTTTCCATTTAAAGTCCGTAGCCCAGGCTCGACCGTTACGGATCCGGTACAGGATCTCATTGCCGACATACTCAAGCGCTTCAGTTCGTTTCTTTTTCTTTTCCCGATGAGCCGGATCTACCATCTCCCTGCCTTCAACATCATAAAGCCGGTATTTAAGCGCGTAAGCAAGGCGGATCTTGCGGAATACAGACGCTCTGCCTAAACGTTTATCAAACTCATCAAAGTCCAGACGGCCTCGCTTTATTTTACCTGTCACGGAATTCATGTAATCCTCAGGCATGGGCACGTGCATTGTCTTTGCATCTTTGCGCAGTCTGTTATAGAAATTCTTATCCCGGCTTATCTTTTTCATGGCTAAAAACAACGGTTTATACCGATAGAAAATTGAAGCCAGATTAGCCGGAGCACGTTTCATCATACTGTCGAGAAATTTCCCGTTTGACTCACGGATTTTCCTGATGAGTTCATCATTTTTAATCAGTAGAGAAGTATCTGTCAGACGGCTTATTACCCATCTCAGGAATTCAACGGGCTCCGAAGGTACAATGTCGTAAAAATCGCACAGTTTCGCCTTCAACTCCCGGTTTTTGATTCCATCGACTAAGGAACTGTCATATTTCATTGTTTCCACAATCTTCATTATGCATTCGAGAGTATCCGCCGACAAAGCCACTCCGCTCGTGCCGAGTTTAACAATCTCTTCACGTATCTCCGATGCAGTCATCGCCCTCACATAAACTAAGGGAATGGTATCCCTGATTGCGGGTACTCTCAGAACTTCCGCCGGAATATACACAAGACCTTCCCTGTAAATGCCGAGACGTTCAAAACCATAAGTGGTGAAATAATGAATCGCCGCCTGAAGGAACAGTTCCTTCTGATCCGTATCACGAATCAATTTCCAGGACTTATGAAAGGTTGAGTTTGCCTTTTCACCATTTAAACCGATAAGTTTGTCCAGAGCCCCCACGGTCTCATCATCCATGTCAATTGCCGGATCCGGGAAATACCCGTTTGCTATGCATTTTTTAAGCAAAGCTTCGGGGTGATTCTTCATTTCTTTTGATTCAACAACAACGGCATTGAATAATTTAAGAGTTTCTTTAATCATTTTACACCTCCGAAAATACGCTGGTAAAACCAACTTCTAAAATGTGCCCTTAATTCCCTGCTTTGGTAAACATCCCATATTTGTATAGAATTTAACTTCCGGGCATAGAAAAAAATACTTTTTCCCCAAATTTACTCTTCGAGTAACTGTCCTGAAATTCAGTTTTTTAAATTTGGAAAAAAAGGCGGGCGGGGAGTAGATTACCAAAATGTAGAGGAAAGGAACTCCCTGTGCCCATAAAATTCATGAAAAACATAATGTAAAGGTGCCCTGAATAGCCCTTTTGGCTATCCAGAACACATATATAAAAACAGGATTAACCTGAAAAAGTACCTGAGGGACAGACGAACCGCTTTTTACTGGAGAAAAAATCTTTGTCAACCCATTTTTTCATTATGCCGGATATTAAAAAAATAGAAATTTTAGTTGTCTTTTTGTCTGAACTTGCTTTTAATTGCGATATATCATAACCGCTTTTTATTAACGGAGATATCTATGGCTGGAACAACAGAAGACCTCCTTTATGAAATAATTATTAAATACGGTCTTGACCTGACGCTGCCTGTTGATAACTAAATAGTTCGTGTCCTGTAATTCGCTTCGCGAAGAAATTTATTAAAATTTCTAACAGGCCACTAGTAATAT
>JAHJMN010000169.1 GCA_018821305.1 Myxococcota bacterium | reverse complement strand
TATTAATTGATATTGAATGGTTAACCGCTGGTCCTGCCCCTGTTTACCTGACTTGCTGATTACCTGTTAAAAAAATCAGGAACACAGGAAATCAGTAGCAGAAACAGGACATTCAGGGTCTTTCTCCTGAAGATTTTCTTTAGAATAACTCACAATCGTATTACTCAGGAAGCGGTATAGACCTCTTTTTATAAACCATTCTTATAAGACGCAACATCTTTTCTGACACAGAGGGCCCTGAAAAGCGATTTTTCAGGACAGCAACTGACTTGTTTGCGTCCTTGAGTTTTTTATTTTTCAAGTTATCATTATTAAGCAACTGCTGTGGGATTATTACAATGATCATTCAGCAAAATTACAGGATTAGAGGAACAAATGAACTTCCAGCGAACCTATTTCTTTATCTTTCTATTCACTTTATTGGCGATTTCAGGTTGTAAAGATTCAAAGCCGACCTGCAAACCTTCTTGTGATAACATTACCTGCGGTAGTGATGGTTGCGGTGGTTTTTGCAGCACTTGTAATGACAACGAAGTCTGCAGCGCAGATAATAAATGCATTTCCCCCGATGATAGTAATGTTACATGTATTGATCTTTCTTCAAAAATTACTCCTCTTGCCACAGGGGATTATTTTGTTTCCAAACACGGCAATGATGGAAACGATGGAAAAACAAGGGAAACAGCTTTCGCAACAATTCAAAAGGGAGTTAATTCCCTCACTGCAGGTCAAACTCTAGTTATCGGTCCTGGAGAATATTTTGAAAGCGTCAAAAGTGGAACCTTCATTGATTGGGAATATGGTTCTCAACTGGGAAGTCCTGATGTTGATACAGTAATAAAAGCAGATATACCGGGTACCGTCCTCATTAAAGGTGATCTTCCAGCTCCGGTTTTTTCCAAGCTTGAAGGTTATGAGTTTGTTTATGTAGCTGATTTTGGATCTGATCATGATATTCAGGTTATTTACGAACTTGACACATTTAAAGTGCTTCCTCAGCGAGAAAGTATTTCATTACTTGAGTACCTTCCCGGGGCTTTCTTTTTTGATAAGGAAAATGGAAAAATATACATTTCTTCAACGGATTTTCTTCCGGCAACACAGCATAAATACAGCCTTTCCGTCGTTCAGGATCACGGACTTGCATTCTATAATGCAACCAGAGTCATTGTGGAAGGAATCAGTGTTACTGGCTTTAACATGGGAGAAGCCATTTTTTCATGGAGCGATTTTACTGCCTACACTGTCTGGGGAATCTTTTTTACCAGAAGTAAAGATTGCATCGTGCGAAATTGTAAAACTTTTTACAATGCTGCCGGCATAGGATTTACTGATGGAAGCACAGGTAATCCTGCTCCCTGGGGTGATAATCTCATCGATTCTTGTGAAAGTTGGGCAAATGCTTCTCCTGTTGCTACAGAAGATACAGGGGGAATAACCCTTCATGCTCCGTACAGTGATGAGGTAAGGAATTCAAAATCTTACCTGAATGGTGCTCTGGGAATAAATATTTATGCTGGAGATTCATCTGAATCCCTCAGACATCCAAGTTTGCTTTCCCACAATCTTTCCTGGGGAAATACATACGCTGATTACAAAATTAAAACCGGGGAAGAACACAATCATTCAACGGAGTATTCGATTGGTCTTGGCTCATTCAGTCATTCCACTCATCCGGAACACTGTCTCGCAGGTGATTACGCTGAAGGGGCTGGTTCTGATACAATAATTCTGTCGGACGAAACTGATCTGAACAAAAACACTGAATTTGCTGATCCGCAGAATTTTGATTTCCGACTTCAATCGACTTCCCGTTTTATAAAAAGCGGAAGTGATCGTGGCCCGTTCCCTTATAAAAATAATATTTTTTACGTATCTACCACCGGTGATGATAACAACGATGGTCATTCAATCAGTACGTCTCTACGAACTCTTGGAAGAGCTGCACTGGAACTTAAACCCGGTGATACTCTTTATATCGAGCCCGGCGTTTATGATGAAAATGTCGTTTTTACACTGGAAGGTACAATGGACAATCCAATCCATATCCGGGGTCGCGGAGACGGAGTTGTTAACATAACTGGACAATGGCAGATTTTTGCCAGTTCAAACGCTTCTATTGAAAGGCTGATTTTCAGCAGGCTCCTCCGAATTGATGGTTCCTCTGATATTACTCTTGAAAACAATTACTTCCTCGCAGAAAACAAAGGCGTTCTTGCCGCAAACACAACAAATTTGAAAATAATGCATTCCGTTTTCAGTGGTTTTTCACACAGCGCCATTGAGCTTCCATGCACTTATGATACCTATCTTGCTGGAAATATTTTTAATAATTCAAGTTCTCCCGCCGTTGTATTGACTGAAACAGATGCCGTCTCTTATTCTAATTATAACAATTACACAAATGCAGAAACTGCATGGCAAGTCGGTGTATCAGTTCAGTCTCTTGAGGAAATTCAACAAAATCAGGAACCTCAAGCTCAAATTCTTATTCCTTCATTCGACAGTTCCAGCACACCCCCTGTGCTTACAAATTCACTGGATTTCTCTTACGGTGGCCCCTACCGACGCCCCATCGGAACTTTCAAACATTCAATGCCCGCAGAATCGCTGAGACTTGTAAAACCAGCTTATGTTCACTCGATATCTTCAACAACGGCAAATATTCAATGGGTAACAACACATCCTGCAAATGTTCAGATTTCCTGGGGCGATACTGCAGAAATGACAACCAATATTGAGTATACTGCACAACCGTTTGCAACTTACAGTTTTACCGGTCTCACACCGAACACTACCTATTATTTCCGAATCAATTCACTCACTATTTACGAAAATCTTGGAATACTTGCAGATACGGTCACCCCGGATGAACCCGTTTTAACTTTTACGACTTCCGCAGCAGATTTGGCTCCAGTGACTTATTATGTTTCGACTTCAGGAAGTGATGAAAATGATGGTCTCACACCAGCTAATTCCCTTAGAACTATTCAGAAAGCAGCCGATCTTGTTAATGTTGGAGATACTGTTCTTATCGCCGGTGGTACCTATTCAGAGCAAGTATATATAAAAGCCACAGGAACTGAAAATGCTCCAATCACTTTCCGGAATGTTCCCGGTGAAAAAGTCATTCATGACGGAAAATACTGGATTTTCTCAAACGCTTTTATTCTGGCCCAAAAATCTCATGTTCATTTTGACGGTATGTATTTCCGTAATCATGCTGATAACAACCGTTGGCATGCTGATTTTACGCCTCTTAAAGGTGGTGATTTCAATATATACAAATCTTCCGACATTAAAATATCGAGGTCATTGTTTCACACAAATGATTTTCAGGAAACAAGCCTTACAGTGCGGGAATCCGAACGCATAACTGTTGATAATTGTGTTTTTTTAAACCATTTCAATACTCTCTACCTTCATTACATCTCTGATTTCTTAATGAAAAATAGTGTAATAGTACGACCCTGGATATTCAGTTTTATTCTTTATGTGCTTCCGGATCAGGAAAAGGCACATTTCAACAATACCATCTTTACTGATAATTTTAAGATGAAGGCAGACCAGAATATTGAACTTTTCTACACTGGAGTAGCCGATATGGTCCAAACGGATTGCGTCTATCTCCTTCGTCCCGAGCATTCTCCTGATTGGCGCTTTCTGCTTCAAAATACAACAGCCGCCGATATGCCTGAAACCTTAATTAATCCACAGTTCCTGGATCCAAAATTCGCGGCAATTGAAGACTTAATTGCCTCAGGAACTTCTGTTGAATTTCCTGCAGATGGTTTTATTGACGAAAATGTAGAGATGAACTTCACTTCATTTTTCGCCACAAATCCAGCGGTGACCTCTCAGGGCATCGGTCTTAATCCCGACGCATTCGGACCCGACGGCATCCCTGATTAGTACTTACCTTTAAAGTAAAAACCCCTCTGTCCCCTGATTTCCTGTTACTGATTACCTGCGTTCCTGATTTTCTACAGGGACTCAGGGACTCAGGCAAAACAGAAGCAGGAACAGGCCGCGCAATTTCGTAACGTAGTGCGGAATGCAAGGCACACTTTCCTGAAGCATTTCTTTAAAACGAATCACTATCATATTACAAAGAAAAGGAACCCGCGAAGCGGTTTCAACACATTCACCGTTTTCCTGCGAAAAACGGTGTAAGCGAAGGGATTAAAGATTCTGAAAGAATCGAAAATCCCTGGTGTGTGAACCCGGGCCCCCATGCGACCCTGTATGGGTCGAACCCACCTTCAGATTGTCCCATTTAATCAACAAATCGAGCCTTGGGTCCGTGATTACTAGTCTATTCCGTCTAGAAGAAGTTGTTCGAGTTTTTTCAGTTCCTGATTTACTTGAATATCCCGGGTGCGGAGTTTTTCCACTTTGCTTACGGCATTTACCACCGTAGAGTGTGCCTTCTTTTTAAATGAACGTGAGATTTCGGGGAAACTGGCGTTTGTATGTTTCTTGGCAAGATACATAGCTATCTGTCTGGGTTTGGAATACTTGATTTCCCGTCCGGCGTTAACAAGATCGTCCATGGAAATGTCATAGAAACAACAAACAGCATTTTGAACTGTTGAAAGTTCGATGGGAGTCTTTTCCGATTTCGGGGAGAAAGAAAAAATGTCCTTCTCAATATCACGTTCGGTTATTTCTCGTTCTTCGATGAGAGATATTGCTGCCAGACGTTTTATACAACCTTCAAGTTGGCGCATGTCTGTAATATCAGAAGAACCAAGAATATCTAAAATTCCGTCGCTGAGGGTAAGTTCCATTTCACGGGCTTTAAGGGCGGAAATTTCCCTTTTAAGGTCCCGTCCCGCAACTTCCATTTCATACAGAAGTCCCCAGGTAAAGCGGGAAAGAAGTGCTGATTCAAACCGCGCCGCTTGAGCCGGATGCTGCTGACTGACGAGAACAATTTGCGCACCGGAATCAAACAGCGTGTTAAAAATATTAAAAAAGGTCTCCTGGGTTTTATCTTTGCCCTGTAAAAATTGAACATCATCCAGAACAAGGAGATCGAGGCCCGTAAAAGCGCTGTAAAAACCCCGATACTCTCCCGTAGAAATTGTCGCAATATAACTATTATAAAACTCATGCCCTGTGGTGTATTTTACTTTTCTTCCGCGCATGGCAAATTCTTCCAGAAGAGCTTTTGCCAGATGAGTTTTTCCAGTACCGCTTTTACCGTACAAAAACAGCGGATTCCACTTACCGGGATGTTTGAGAACCTGCCGACAAGCTGCAACAGCAAAAGAGTTCTCTTCACCGGTAGCGAATGTCCTGAGTCCTCGATTAGAGGGAGCTTCAGAAACTGCAGGAGTTGGCTTTTCAATGGCTTTATCCGGGGACACGGATCGTTTGAGTCCATGGTCTCCCGTGGAAATTTCAATTCGGATCTCTTCCCCCGCGAGATCTCTAAGTAGATCTTCGGTTATCTTCTGATAATTACTTTTAAAATACTGTGTCATAAAGTCAGAAGGCGAGGATAATCGCAATATTCCATCCGTGAGATCCAGAGGAATCAGTGGGGAGATCCACAGAGCTCGATTTATCGGAGTTATTTCTTTTTCCAGTAGATTTTCAAGCTCTTTCCAGATTTTTTCCAGCATAGTTCTCCGACTTTCACTGCAGTGAATATATCACTTAACGGAAGTAAATTTCAACTTTTCCGCCTTCTATTTCCTTCCGATTCTCCATTAAATAATATAAAAACATCAGAAAACCACGTGTTAGGAGATATCTCAATTCGTATATATTTAGTGTCCTGAGCACGGATTACCGCTCACTTCGTTTCGCTGGGGTCAATTTCATTGATTCAGCGGCCAGAATATCGCTCACTTTGTTTCGCTCATTTCTGTTTGTGCATTATTTGAATTGCCAATTTTAATAATCAAATTAATCTTCTCATAAATTATACAAGGAGAGCGCAGCTCTCCTTAAACCTCTCAGTTGGGGGGATTCCGACTTCCCCCCAATCCCCCTTGAACCGGCACAAAGGGGGCACGCCCCCTCTGGACTCCCCACGCCTGCGGCGTCGAAAACATTCCGCTCATTACATTTCGCTCAAATGGTAGATTCATCTCTCACCCTGCTTCCCTGCTTCCCTGCTTCCCTGATTCCCTGCCTTCCTGATTCCCTGCTTCCCTGATTCCCTGCCTTCCTGAAATTATACAGTTCGGGGACACTTTTGAGGGGAACTTTGCCAAATCCGCCAAACTGTGGGATTATTCACTTCCAATATCCCATGGAGGATGATGATGTCTAAATCTTTAATTTCAATATTTTTATTTATTTCAACAATTTCATATACCTCAAATGCCGATGCGAAAAACAAATGCGGTGATGGAAAAATCCTCATAAAAGGCAAGTGCGTTCTAGGCGTTTGTGGGGAAGGAATGACTAAAGCAAAAAACGGTCAGTGTTACTGCAAAGCCGCCTGGAAGTGGGAAAAACGCAGGAGATACTGCGTCCCTACCGTTTGTCCAAAGGGTTTGTTCCGCGGTTCTGATGAAAGATGTTACTGCCCCGGCAATATGAAAAATATGAGCATCAAGGGGAAATTAACATGTGTTCCAAGGCAATGCCCTGAACACCACAAGTTGAATACTGAAACCGGAAAATGCCAGTTGAAATGTCCCGCAGGAATGATCAAGCCCGCAGGTAAAAACTATTGCGTCCACATAAATTGCCCCAAATACACTGTAAGGGATAGAAGAAGTGGAAAATGCCTCAGGAAAAAATGCCCCGTGGGTAAGATTCTTTCGGAATACAATGAATGCGTGGATCGCGATTGTAAAGCCCCCCGAATCCGGAATCCAAAAAACGGTCGCTGCGAACTACCTCCATGTAGTAAAGGGTTCATCAGGCCCGCAGGCAAAACCTATTGTGTTCGCATGGCGTGCCCCGCAGGATCCGTAAGGGGCAAAGATGGAAAGTGCACCTGCAGACGCGGGAAAATGATGGATCCCACGGATAGTTATTGCGTTCCTTCCGACTGTGGTGAAAGTGCATTCCGCGCATCAGACTGGAAATGTTACCCTTGCCCCAGGGGCCAATTCAGACCGGGAAAACTGACTCACTGTGTACGCAAATCATGCCCCATTGATGCCCGTCGCGATCCCGTTTCCATGAAGTGCACATGCCCGGGAGGTATGCAGGAAAATAAATCCGGCACTCACTGCGTCGCTTCAAACTGCCCTGAAGGTCACAGTCGCGATAAACATCACCGATGCGTTTGCTCAAGTGGATACAGAAAAGTTCCCGGAAAGACTTACTGCGTCCAGGTAGATTGCGGAGAAACCCATTTCCGCGGTAATGACGAACGATGCAAACCCTGTGATGAAGGTAAATTCAGACCAACAGGTTCAAAAACCTGCCTGTGGAAACCCTGTCCCGGCGGCAGAACACGAAATGCAGATGGAAAATGTCCGGGAAAAATCCGATGCGACGACAACTCAAAGTTGTCACTGGATCGCAAACGATGTGTTCCTAAACGTTGCCCGACGGGAACCCGGCGTGATCCTGTAACAGAAAACTGCATTGGCCATCAAAAGAAGAAACACTGTAAAACTGCCTATCATCTGTCAAAAGCGGGAATTTGCGTTCCGGATGAATGCAGGCCCGGGGAAGTAAGAGGTTCCGATGGCACCTGCGTTTCAAAAAAATGCCCCGCAGGTTGGATTTTAAAAGGATCAAAATGCATCCGAAAAAAATCCGTTAATTCCAGTGGCCATTTCTGCCCCGACGGAACATTAATGAACCCCGCAGGCCGCTGCGTAGCCAAACCATGCCCTTCAGGCAAAGTAAGAGCCAGTGATCGAATGGACAAATGCATACGAATTTCCCCCCGCTGGAACATTCCCTGTGAAGACGAAGAAAAAATTCGTACCCAGGATGGCCGCTGCATCACCCCCGCAAGAATCAACTGCCCCAAAGGAAGCCACCGCCTAGGAAACCGCTGCTTCTACGGCCTGAAATAAAACGTCCAGCCCTGCCACCTACTGGACTCTATACCGCTCCCCGAGTAATACGATAGTGACTCGTTCTAAAGAAAAGCTTCACGAAATAGACACTGCTTTTCCTGTTCCTGCTACTGATTTACTGCGTTCCCGATTTTTGTAACAGGGACTCAGGCAAACAGGAAGCAGCATCAGTGGCCCGGTTGTAAACATTCAACATTTCGATCCTTTTACTCAGGAAGCGGTCTAACGCCAACTCTTTCTCGACATAAGCATTTAAAGATTGAATACAACTGTTAGTAACATTTCATAATTATTTTATCCACTACGGTTGATTTGGCCAATCCTCCGGAACAATTGCAGTGTCTTCCGGTAATTGAAGCAGTTGTAATAGGGCGAGACGTGCTTGATAGATGTATTACAAGCCTTGCTCACCAGCAGAGTATTGGTCAGTGGTTATCCCTGTCATCGATTAAATGGTACGCCATAAATAACACAGCTTTCTCGCTGGTATAACGCCAGTAATAAGCGGTGTAAAAATTTGGAGCAGAGCTTTTTAAATCCGTGTTCATGGCATTGTCAACTCATTAGGTGGTACCTCAGAAATGGTGCTACGAAGAACAGCCTCGTAATTTACAATCCAGTCTTTAAAATAGACTAGGCTATCGTAATAGTCAATAAAGTAGTTGATAGTATTTGAATTTTTCTTCTCAGGTGGCAATGGTTCTTTTTTAATCATATTGATAGACATTTCGCGAATATCACTATTAGTCTTTTTATCAATTAATGAAATTCCGTCAAACCAATCATCTGCCTTGACTACTGAGAAAATAAATACATTCAGCAACTCTTTCATTTCTGGAGTTATTTCAATATTATTATAGGAAAGTAAGAATCTCGCATTCTTGGCTAGCTCATGCACATTTTTATAGAAGACTTCATATATCTTGCTAAGGGTATAAATCATAAGCGTAGAAAAATTGAATAGACAATATGTGTCATTAAATGTGAAGCTGTGTTGACTAAGATTTCCTGCTAAATATATCTCCTCCTGTTCTTTATAGTCGCGAGTTGATGCATAAATAGAATACTTCAAAATCTCAATTTGACGAGATAGAAGGTTTCGAACAAAAATTGCGTCTTTTGAAATTGCCGATTTAACAATGACTTTTTCAAAAGATGTTATTTTTTGATAGAATTCCGAGCTATCGGAGAGAGGCGGATTCATATTTAGTAATTTTGCAATTCGATTGAAAACTCGACGAATGTCCTCCTTGCTATTCAATAGACCACCTTGGAACGAATTGATGGGCACTGGAAGATCACCTGGTTGTATTCCAGAATGGCAGAGAGGTATCACGGGAATGCCTCTCACCCATCCTGCTCCAGCTTCAAAATTGACCCGAGGCCTCATCACCGAAATTGGACTACAAATAATGATAATTATTTCTGCATTTACAATTGATTTCTTTATAGTCCCCATCCAGTCTTCGCCCATTTGCAAGCTATCTTCGTGAGATGATGCAAACACATCAATAGTTCCAAGAAACTGTTCCTCAAGGAAGCTTTTTACCGTACATGCAATATCTCTTTCCTGATTTATATGGGATATAAATACAATTGGTTTTGGCATATGATCCTCTCTTGTGATAACACCATGCTCAGTGGCAGTTGAAAAACATAGCGAGGGACGAGCGGCGCTTTTAAATGTCCACTGAAGCTAATTGTTTATGATTTTATCTTCAATCTGGTCTACTAATATTTGAGCTCTTTCTTTCCAGTCTTTCTCTTCTGTTTTATATCCAATACACAATTTTAGTAAATTTATAGTTGCCTTATAATATTCAGTATTAGACTGGCACAATTCTGTTAATGCTTCAGCACGCTCATAAAGAAATGTAACTATTCTCCTTGGCGTACCAATATCTTGTACAGGGAATAACGCAGGTAGATATTTAATCGCAAGAGAAATATCAATTTCTATAAGTGACCTAATTGCTCTCCTAACAAAGCCTACTTCATTTTCAATACAACACGATATAACTTCTTTAAAAATAGAATCAATGTCATGATTTTCTCTAACTAATCTAGGTAAGTCTACGACAGTTTTTCTTGCTATACCACTTTCAACATCTACTAAAAGATTTGCGATCTCATCTTCGCTTAACGCTGACACATCAATTAAAAAGTTCAAAGCACGTTTACGTAATTCTTTTGGCTCGAATACATCGAATAAAATTTCCTTGGCTATTTTTATTTGCAAAGGGTTGAATTTTTCTCCTTGAATATTTCCTAACTTCAATAAGGGAAGAATGGTTGCTCTTTGATTTCGCAATTGAAGTGCATTAAGAGCAATTTTATAAAGTCCATTAATGTGGGTTTTAAGTTTTTGGCTAAAATCGGATAAATCGACGTAAGGAACAATTGTAATTTGATATCCATTTTCCATTTCTTCAATTTGTTTGATTAGGCTAGAAGATTCATCAGTAGCGGGTTTCACTTTACCGTCTTTTACTAGTAGGTATAGATCATATGTTTCTTTTCGACAAAGAATCAAAAAGTTCTTCCCACTCTCAATTGTTTTTGGAAGCTCATCTTTCCAAGTTATTTTTCCGTATCCACTGTTGATAACAAAAACAATTACATCAGCACTTTCAACTGTTAATCTTGAATTTGACGTCCAGTTATCCTCGCCATATTGGTGATAATAAACCTCACCACTTAAATAGTTAAGTGGCTCAAAACCCATTTCGGAAGCTACTCGCTTAAAAAACGGCAAATTATCATTTAAATCAGAAGCTCCGCACAACATTATCTTCATTATTGTTATTCCTTAGTCTCTAATAGATTGTGTTGTATGTTCCTTAACAATGTTTATACGGATCTGTGTAAGATTCCGTCTTTCCTGTTTTGTCGGTATAAATGCCACTTAGTTGAACTCGGGTTGACGTAGGCAATCCATTGTGAATATATCGAAAACACGCAGTTTTATATTTCAACTAAGGGTTTTATACGAATACGCTTATAAGTATACCCAAGATATAAGTAAAATAAAAATAAAAATTTATGAAAACAAAAATTACCCATCCAGGTTGATTTTTTTATTGAATTTCTGTATTCCGGGTAGAGTTTTCAAGATTCAGGTTTTGGGTGTTCTTCTCTGAATTCTATCGTTTAAATTTTAAATCGGGGTGGAGTAAAGAGGGCGGATTAAATGCAGAGGATGGAGGATGCGCCTTTTTTGAATGTCCAGTTACGAACTGACCGCGAGTGATCTAAGGTTTAGTGAAGAAGGTCATGACAAATTTGTACAAACAGCTCATTGAGATGGAACCTATCAGCATCTTCAAGCTTTTCTATTGACTCAAGTTCTTGATGCCCTTGCTCGATACCATCGGTCATATCAGTGAATGCATCTTTTGCGCTGCGCCAAATGTCTAACCACTCGGATAGAGTTGGTACATAATTCAGTTTATGCGCATATTTGTTACGCATGCTATTGATCTTATCGAGAACGAGTTTCTGCTTTTTATTCACAACACCAAGTTTTTCAGCTTCTAAAAGGATACGATAAAACCCGCCTTTATCTAGTTTTCTTGGGAATACTCCATTCACATCAGAAATACGTTTTCTCAACATATACTCAACAACAATGTGCCCTTGAAGGAACCAGCCTATATCAGGCCGATCTTCTAATGTGCGATAATATACGTCCATTTCCTCTTTAATAGAATCAATTTGATACATTGAAATCCTCTTCATCCAAAAACATCGATCTTCAACAAATTTAAAGTGTGGCGGAACATTTTTCCAACATCAGCACATTGTTATGCCCTTACTCCACCTTTCTCGCAGTCCACTGAGTATGCTCTCGAGAAAATGCACTCTCACTATCTAGTACAAAAGCTGATAATTCTTTCTCAGATTTAACATCAAGTGACTCACCTTTAATAAGAACAATCTCGTGGGCAGCGAGGGAATATGACGAATTTAATTCATTATGTTTTTTTGCCTGCAACCATGTTAAAACGGCACCAGCAGCCACTGCAATACTTTCGACAGGGAGCGACATCAAAGGGTCTTTGATCCGATATAAAAGCATGATAAACGCTAACAAATGCAAAGCCACTGAAACACCAAACCATTGTTTTGAGCGCCTCTTGTTAAATAGAGATTTTTTTGAATACCAAGTTGCTTGGTTCACTATTCGTTGGACTTGATATATTGATAATCGTTCTTCGACGGAAAGTCTACGAATTGAAGCCATTACCTCTGATATGGGAGCCTCTGATCCAACTGAAGGGTCTAAAACTTTTGAAAGACTCCTATTTTGGTGTAATATGGTCTTTAAATCATTGATGAATTGCTTGGAAACAATTTCGATACTATCAGTATCTTCGTATGGCTCAGCTCTCATAACCCAACGCCAAGCACGAGTCTTGACCGACTCTGCAACAGCTCTACCATTATACCAAATATCGTCAGGCCGGTAGACGCGGAGATAAATAAGTATTCCGAGAGTCAAAAGAAATAAGACAGCTGAAACTATTGCACCATAGTAGTTTTTTGGCCATGCAAACGAGACAAAAGCTGCAACTACTAAAAGGAACAAATATGCTTTAAGAGCAATAAAGTAGACTGTTTGAGCTTCCAATGAAGCTGCATCAGCGGATTGATATAACCCAGGAAGCGATTCGTTCTTTAACACAAGTTCACTCATGTGTAGTCCCTAATAGCTTGGATAATACTTGTACTGTTCCATCCAACCATATCACATATGGAAGCGTTTTGGACAATCGTCGGCACTCGTTCTTGTCCCCATGGCTTAATTCCTATAATAATTTTTTGTAATCGCAGTGCTTCTGAAATTTCATATTCAATCCATTCACTATGTGCTGCGTACATCCCTCCTAAAATTAAGACAACCTGTGCGGGATTAATCTGCCGCGTCATTCCTTGAGCTAGACCAATTGAAGTCTTATCAGGCAATCCGTCATGGCTTGGGACACTGCAATTGCTCCAAGAGAAATTTGGTGCATTATCCAGCCATTCAACGATTTTGTTGTAATGATGGGTGTACGCCCAAGCATGACTTATGAATATCATTCTATTTTTCAATGTTGGCATACTTGTTTCCTTTCGGTTTTAGTATATTAAAATGATTATACGGTTCCGCATATATTGCTGTAGTTTGTAGTTCTTCCTTGTAGTTCATCATAGGGGCTTTCAAGTGCTGCACGTCCCCTCCTTAGTTCGTGTCCGGTAAATTCGCATTCTTTTCGAGTTTTTTATTCCATAACCCTATTAATTTTTGTTGTTTTTTTTCGCCAACTAAAGAAATTAGGGCCAAACGCATCTTTGCCATGTTAGATGGGTTCTTGCTCTCCTTAAGCCTTTTCCATAGTATGAAGAAGCTATCTTCCAAAGATAAAGATTGAATTTTTACTGTTAAATCAAACTCTAAAAAAGTAAACTCTGATTTTGACATATTAAAGGATTCTGCAGCTTTGACCTTCGCATCCTCAATCCATGAAACCATAGTGTCTAAAGGTTTTACAAAACCATCAATTGCTAAGATATTATAAAAAGAAGATAGTTCGACTGAATCAATTGAACCTGATAATGTCCTCATTATAAATAATTCCTTCAAATAATTTGTATTTTCCGAATTAGGAATTATTTTCATGTCGTTTCTAATTTCATATTTTTCTTTAGAAGGATTAAAATATTCCTCAATTTCAGACAATTTTGTTTTGTAATGCAAATTGCTCATAAAACTTGGCATATCCAAAGATGGATGTGTAAGGAATGGAAGTATTTTCTTTCCTAATGCAGTGGAGTGACCAACTTCAAAAGAAACCCAATGAGATTTTAGGCTGGCCGGAGATACAATAACGATAACAGATAAACATTCTGAAATTCCGCGTTTAACATGGAATATTACATCATCTCCCCAAACCACATCTTTTCGATCAAGAAAATATTCTACGTTGCAGCGGTCTAAAACAGTTGCTATTTCTTTGGCTATTTCACTATCAATGCTTGAATAACTAATAAATACCTTATTCATAAGTCAGCCTCCTGTAATTGAGCCAGGATCGATTGGTTTGGAGAATATGCCATTTTTATTTGTGAAAACTCCTGATAATCAACTAGTTTCCATTTGTTTTACGCGTAAAAATAATTTAACCATTTAAGTATTACTGTAAGTACAATCGTAAGTCAAGTATATTTTATTCTTTATACAAAAAGTGTCACAATGGGGTTAGCACATGTCATTTGAAAATAATTGATTGTTATTTTATGCACTTTTTCGCATTTTTGGGGTTGACGGTGGGGGGGATTTTATGGTTTTTTTATTCCTAATAAAATAGAGGCCTGATTTTTTGCAGGTTAAAGGCCCTGACATTACAGGGGATTAAGAAAGCGTTCCATGTGGCTGCGGGTATATTCACTTGCCCAGGGTCATTATAATATTTTTCACAGGGCATTTTGGGCCCGAACTTTCAGAAAGGTTATGAAATGAGATTAAAAAAAGCGATGACAGATGCAGATTACACGACAATTGGTAAAAGATACGGCAGTAATGAAATATTACTTGAAGCTCAGGAAGCTTCAGCAAAATGGCTGCGGGATATTTCAGTTCTGAAATATTACGGTTTCGGGCAGTCAGTACTTGATGAATTTAACAGCATAAGAGATGAGCATCACTTGCTCATCAAAAAACGTTCCGTCGCCGTTTCCGATAAGAAATTTACTACAAAAACAAAACATGAAATCCTGAATGAAGCCTGGACATGGACAGCAAAGGTTGATTCCCTCCTTGGAAGTATCGCAAGAAAAGATACACAGTTTGCAATTAAACTCCACTCTACTCTTCCTTCTGAAGACCCGGATTTGTTTGGTGCGGTTCCAGCTCTTGCAACACTTCTACAGGAACATGCAGAAAGTCTTCCAGCGGATTCCGGTGTTCAAGACCGCCTGTCTGAAGTAGAAACTGTAATGCAAAAACTCGGAACCATATATGGTGAAGCTGCCACAAGCCGAACAAAGACCGCTGAAGACACACTTGAAATCGACCACAAAGACGGCATTTTATACGTTAAGATGCGTGATCTTTACGAAGCTGGGCGTCGCGCCATCCGGGCCGGAGAATTAAATATTCCAGCTTCTGATTATCGTTTCCAGTTTGTTTTTAACCGAAAATTAAACCCCACAGAACCCACCCCTGAGCAGTAACCAAACATGAATGTCGACACCCCTGAACGCGACGCTTAATGCACATATCTCAGCGTTCGCAAGAACGCCTTTAAGTAGCGCGGCACTTCAGTGCCGGGTTGAGAACGCCCTTACAACACCCTTTCCCCTTTGTTTCGGCGCCTGCGGCGCCGAAACAAAGGGGAAAGGGAAAGAAATGGTAACACCATAGACCCGGAGTTGAAACTCCGGGCTAATTAAAGGCGTTCAACGAACGCGGAAATTCCCACATTTAAGATAACATAGGCGAAAATAATTCTCTGAATCCCTATTCGACCCTGAGCAGTGACCACAAGTTGATGTATTGTGGGGGCCTGTTAGAATTTTCATAAAGTGCTTTGCGAGTTTGACCTGATAGCATTTGTCCTTAAACATAATAGCTCTATGTCAGACTGAATGGCGTTTGTCTCGGGCCTGATAGCATTTGTCTCAAGTTTGACGGCATTTATCTCTCGGCTGATGGCTTTTGTCTCAAAATTTGTGACATATATCTCGGGCCTGATGGCTTTTGTCTCAAGTTTGATGACTTTTATCTCGGGGCTGATGGCTTTTGCATCGAGGTTTGTGACGTATATCTCGGGCCTGATGACTTTTCTCTCGAGTTTTATCGCCTGTGAGTTCAACACGAAAGCATAACGATAACTTTGAATGACATGTCAAAATCTCAAAGCTCCATGTCAATGCCAATCAACGACATGTCAAAACATCAAGGCTCCATGTCAAAGCCAATCAACGACATGTCAAAACATCAAGGCTCCATGTCAATGCCAATCAACGACATGTCAATACCTCAAGGCTCCATGTCATCGCCAATCAACGACATGTCAATACCTCAAAGCTCCATGTCAAAGCCAATCAACGACATGTCAAAACCTCAAAGCTCCATGTCAATGCCCAACAGTGACATGTCAAATCCTCAAGGTTCCATGTCAATGCCAATCAACGACATGTCAAAACCTCAAGGTTCCATGTCAAAGCCAATCAACGACATGTCAATACCTCAAAGCTCCATGTCAATGCCAATCAACGACATGTCAAAAAATTTCCATTCCTTGTTAAAAGGTTTCAAAGACATGTCAATTTAAAAGATAGCAGTGGGTTTCTTCCCAATGACGATATTCACTAATAATGAATGTATTTTCATTGACTTGATCTATTGTAAACCAATCTTTCATATAAACTTTATATTCCTTTTTGCACCAGATATGGTCAGTGGTTTCTTGTCATTCGCCCGTGATAACGTCAATGGTCGCCCTTAGTGCCGAGCGAAACGATAACACAAACAGTGACAATAGGGGAGTCGAGTTGAAGCTTGCCAAAGACAATATCAGGTTGAAGTGACTGTCAGCTGCTCTTCTCTTAAGAATGCTCTAATTTGCATTCTAAATAATTCCTGACTGTATCCAGTCTTTTTTTCCTTTTCATCAAACCTCTTATCAAATTCTATTGCTTCTTCTTGATTGTATTTAAAAACATCACTTTGTTGTGCTTTCCATTTCTTTTTTCCGAAGAAACCGGGCGTCAACTCAAGGACAAGGAGTCCCAGTGGGTATTCACCTTCTAAATTACTGACTTTATAATCAATTCCGTTTTTAAATCCATGTTTACAATAGTTATGAGGATCTCCATAGATAACAATTGCAGGTATATCCATTTTTTCTACTATTTTCCTGGTCTTTTCTATTAAGGCAGTACCTATTCCTTGTCTTTGATATTCAGGGTGAACACATAACGGACCAAAAGATACAATTTCTACCGTCTCATTATCTTCACTTATCAGATGTGCCCTGGAATACATAATTGAAGCTATGATATTTCCGTCAATCTCAGCTACAAAATCGAGTTGTTTGATAAAATCTGTATGACCCCGCAAAATGTGACACAAATAGTGTTCTTCACAGCCTGGCATATATAGATTCCAGAACGCTTCTCTGGTCAATTTCTCCACATTAAGATAATCATTTTCGGTTTCAAGGCGAATGATTGTATTCATATTTTCCTCCGCTTTTGCAGCGTACTACTGACAATTTTTTAGGGATCCGTATAAGATTCCGTGTGTTTTGGGTTGTCCGTATAAATGCCACTTTGCTTAAGTCTGGTTGATGTAGATAGACCGCTTGCGGAATAAAAGGATCGAAAAGTGAAAAGTGTATGTTTTCATCAACCATTTGTAATTATGCTTTGATGTTGAATGTTTATGACCTGATCCTGATCCTGTTTGCCTGACTACCTGAGTCACTGTTAAAAAATTTCAGGGAAACAGGAAATCAGTAGCAGGAACAGGAAACCAGGGGGCTCATTCCTGAAGCAATTCTTTAAAACGAGTCACAATCGTATTATTCCGCAAGCGGTCTTATCCATTGTAAATATTAAGAAAACACGCCGAATTAAATTCAACTTAGTGTTTTATACGTATCCGCGTATAAGTATAACCAAAATATAGTTAAAATAAAAATAAAAATTTATAAAAAGAATAAATCCCTCACCCCCGGATTTTTTTATGAATTTCTGTGTTACGGAAAGGGTTTTCAGGATTCAGGTTTTGGGTGAAGAAGCCAGCCGTTGGCTGTCAGGTGCAATGACAGGTCAGGTGTCGCCGTGAACCATGTGGGCATAGATCTCAGCAACTCGCTCAACTGAAATGCCGTCTCGCTGCTCAACAGCGAGCGGGTGGTCTGTTGGCTCGAGCTCAATGTACGGTCGGATTACATTGTTTCTAAGGTGAACCATTGTCTTGAGGTTGATCGTTTCCGGATATGGACTCAACCAGGTATTCAACCAGCCAAAGAATGGACCAATGTGAGACCGTTGCTTTTTGTGGAAGCACTTGAGCCACTTCATATAACTTTCCTGGCTGATAGAGACCCAACCACCCCAGGAAAACGGTTCAGTTTGGCCGTGAACCGGGATATCGATGCATCCGCGAACAAAGAAGAACTTACCGTCGATAACGCAATCATCTGAGCCCAGATCACACCGGGCTTCGCGTTCTCTTTCGGGGACCTCGTAGTAGCTAAGAGGTGCCTCAGATCCGAAGGTCGGCATTCCTGAGTGAACTTCTTTACAAGTAGCACATTTGAAACGGAAAGTCATTTGGCACCTCTAACGTCTGGCGTCAGGAGCGCGAGCTTGCGAGCGTATCCTTCAGTCTGTTGTTGTACGTCCTTTTTTTGAATCAACATGCTAAGGGTTCCTCATGGAATTATCATTTGAAAGCCAAACAATAGCTTCTATCTCGGTTCGAAACACCCTGGTTTCAACGCCTTCCTGTTCTCGATACACATCATGCATCCGTGCAAGTCCAAAGGAATGATCATTTGGAGTAACGATTGCAACCTTTGAAGGTACAGGCCATTTCGCTTTGCAGAGTGATGCAACTTTCTGTATTTCATCACTTTGCAGATCGGCGGTATCTTCGTATATCCATAATCTTCTGTTGAATTCGCCCATGTTTGAAGCATCATTGATAGAGCTTAACACTTCTGAAAACGTCGGTTTATGATGATATCGAACAACACAAATATTCTCAACCACTTGGATGGAATAGTTATTAAGCATAGGGATTTCTCCTAATGTGCAACAATGTTTATATGGATCCGTATAAGATTCCGTGTTTTTTGGTTTGTCCGTATAAATGCCACTTTGCTTAAGTCTGGTTGATGTAGATAATCCATTGTAAAGATTACGAAAACACGCAGAATTAAATTCAACCAAGGGTTTTATCCGGATTCGCGTATAAGTATAGCCAAGATAAAAGTAAAATAAAAATAAAAATTTATAAAAAAATAAATCCCCTGAATCCCCCGTCCCGGGTTGATTTTTTATACAGAGGTTCAAAAGCAAAAAAAAAATCAATAAAAAATCACTTAATATATCCGATTTGATCTGAGGTTGTTCCTGAGAGTCTGTGCTTAAATCCTGTGGACAATCAAACAGGCACATATGCAGGATTTTAAAGAAAGAGGTAAATGCAATGTTTAAAACTGGAATTATCGGCGGAGGAATTGGGGGATTAAAAATTTTAAACATACTTAAAGATATTACAGACATCAGATGGATCGCCGATATCAATGATGATGCCCCTGGAATCATTGCGGCAAAGGAACAGAACATCGGGATTCTGAAGGATTTTCGTTCTGGCATAGCCGATACCAGTCTTGAACTGACAATTGAATGCACGGGAAATGAAAAAGTACTTTCCCTTATAGAACAACATAAGCATTCCAAGTTAAGTGTTATCTCGTCTACGGGAGCTCTTCTTCTCGTCAACCTGGTAGAACAAGTTCAGAAGGCGATGGAAAAGCAAAAACAGGCAAATGAACTGGAGAAAATGTTCGCTGCCATGACAGAGGTAGGAAATAAAGTTAGATACAGGTCTGACTCAGTGATTAAAGAAGTCCGAAAAATAATGGATTCATCTAAAAACTTAAGGGTGGGAGTGGACGTAATTGAGAAAAAATCTGAAATTACAAGAGAAAATATAAAATCAATAAGTAATTCCACTGAGATATTGAGTGCCGATGCAAAGACTATTTCCGAGCGCTCAAAAGTTCTCTCAACACTTACTGGAAATGCTTCTTCCAGTATAGAGTCTGCTGTTGAGTGGGTTCATAGGGTTGAAAACGCTGCTGAAGGAATGGATTCAATCATAAAGAGCATTATGGAAATCACCCGTATGACACAACTAATTGCAGTGAATGCATCAATTCAAGCGGCACTGGCAGGTGAAGCCGGTAAAGGATTTGCTGTTCTGGCAGAAGAAGTAAAAATTCTGTCGGATCAAACTAAAGAGGCATCTATTAAGGCAAATAGAGAAATAGCAGCAATGAATCATTCGACCAGCGGCACAACGACCGAAATAAGAAACATATTCGAAATCATTGAAAAAATTAATATTGAAATGAAATCTGTTTCAACTTCAGCTGAAGATCAAAGTCTACTTACACAAAAAGTATATAGTGATATTAATGACAGTCAGAGAAAACTGGATGAGGTTTCTGAAGAAATATCTACAAGTTCAAAAATATCTCAGGCAATGATCTTATCATTAAACCAAATCTACAGCCAAATGACAGATTTAATCAAAGAAACAGAATCATTCCGGTAGTTCATGTTCTCCTGCATTCCGCTTAGACCCAATGCTGATCGGTTAGTGAACTTCCGAGTAAATTAGTCAATAGATACAATCTTGTAAAATAATTACAGGCAGACAGGAATTCAGGAAAACAGGGGTCAGGAGCAGGGCGTTTACTTTGAAGGTTGGGCTAAATTTATTGATTGAATGAGCCGCCATTACATGGCTTATGGGTTCGGTGCATTTTACCAGGGGTTCAGATGCGTTGCATCCCTCACCCCTGGCTATTGAAGATAGTGTCATTTCATGACGAGCGGGTTCTGGGCCTTGCCGGCCCATCACCCTTGACTAAAAAGCCAGCGTTTATTCGT
>JAHJMN010000168.1 GCA_018821305.1 Myxococcota bacterium | reverse complement strand
TCCTGTAATTCGCTTCGCGAAGGATTTTATTAAAAATCCTAACAGGCCACTAGTAATAAATTCAACACCTTGCGGTTACTGTCCTGAGCAAAAAATCGGTGAAAACTTTGATTTCCGGTATTTCAGGACAGTAACTATTTAGTTCGTGTCCTTATAGAAAATGGCTCTGCAAATTGAGAATGAGGTATATATGAATAAAGTAGCTGTATTTTCAATGCTAATGGTTTTTATTACAGGTTGTACCACCAAAATTATTTGGGTTAAACATTCAGAAGTCAGTAAACTCAGCAGAACATTCGAAAGCACAACTAGAGGGTCTGTTAACAACCTCGGGTCATCAGGATCCGCTACGGTTAGTTTGACAACAAAGTCAATTGTCTATATTGAAAAAGAAGATGGAAAGATGATTCAGTTGGATGGGAATTATCGAGCCATGAGAGTAGTACTGGTTGACGGGCGGGAGTTTGATGTTGAATTTCCTGTAAGTGCCAGTTTTAAGGATAATCAATTTTCAATTGCAGGAAAGAACTTTCCTCGACGTAATTTCCCTTCTTCAAACATAAAGAGAATAGGTATATGGGATCCGAAATCACCAGTGACTGGGTTTATTCTTGGAGGCGCAGTGATTGCAATATTAGCTGTTGCTTTGTTAATATGAAAATTCCGAAAAAATTCAGTCAACGGGGGTTTTGCAGGGGGGTGTGTGGTCTACTCCGCCGAAAAACTCGTCTCTGAGGAGATTCCAGGCGAGGGCATTTTCTTTGGGACCGCATTTAAAATGACCCGGTGCGCTGGAACCGAGGATTTTTTTCTGTTCACCAATGGACAGCTTTTTCATGATTGCACGATGCTCAACATAAAAACGGACCGCAAGCTCAGCTCCGTACTCTCCAACATCGGAATCCCGGTGAAAAGCGTAGAAAACATTATCTTTTAAAACCGTCGTTTTATATGGCGAATAAGGTCGAAGGCATTTCTGGTATTTTTCACCCTGACGGTGTCCTTTAACCATGTATTTTTTACACTTTTCGAGGATAGAGTTGTACGTTTTCATGAGTTGTTTTTCAGACCAGTTCTTGTGCTGGGCATCATTAAGATGAAAAAGCTCGTGGTATAATGTTTCTCTGATCCCTTCAATGTTCAGAAGTAGTGACCCGAAAAGGTTGTAATTGATTGTCCATTTCCAGGCGGAGGCGGATGGCGTGCGCTTTCCCGGGGTCTTGAAGAACTTAAAAGCAATATGGGATATCCTGAATTTTACTGGTTTTTTTGCGGACTTTGAAAGCCACTTAAGAAAATCATCATATTCTTCAAAACTTGCCGTGACATCTCGCAGGTGACGGCGATGGTTGCCAACGGGGAGGGCAGGAACAATTTTTACAATTCCCCGCCATCCTCCTTCCATTGTTTCATGACCATGACGCCCGGCGATATTTCCGGACCGGTTGAAAAATGAAATTGCAAGTTCCAGAGCCTTTTTATCTTTTTTATACAGGTTTTTTAAAAGGCAGATTATTTTTTCTTTATTATTTCCAGAGCATTCTTTAGATAGTTGTTTGCGGATTTCTGCGTCTTTTTTTTCAGGGTAAAGTATTTCTACGGCTTCTTCACTGGAAATTTCAGGAATGCTGGTTTTCGTTTCAGGTGCAATTTTTTTGACAACGCTTGTTTTCTTCGAATTTTCAGTTTTGTCAGGCTTTAATGCCGGGTTTTCCGTCGATTTTTCGGGAATTTCTCCCCCCGTTGTCCGGGTGTTTTTATCCGGGACATCCTTACAGGAAAAAGTCGCATAAACTCCAATAAATATTGCTAAAATAAATCGAAAATAATTTTCCATTAATGAATCCTTGAAGATCAATATCTTGAAAAAAAAGAATTACTGGACACAGACTATTCAAAAATTTATCAGACTGTAAGTGGCTGGTGGTGGGGAATTGCCTGGTGTGGATTTAGCAGATGAGGCAGCCGCGCCAATTACCAATCCAGCACACAGGAGTGTAAGTCCTAAAAGAAGAGACATAAATTTAAAGGTCTCAACAGTAACATTATCTCCTGAAGAACCACCACTACTGCTTGAAGATGAATCTTTTTTATTATTAATACCAATAGGTCTGATTCGTCCCTGTACTTTAAAGCTTGAATCATTCTGAGGAACAAGAATACTTTCAGATTCACTCAAGGAAAGGTTTGATCTGAACAAATTCATCTTTTGCAGAGGCTCAATAGAAACCGAACAACCATATAAAAAAGTAATAACAATTGATAGAAGAAAAAAAACAGTTTTATTCATAAAGCCCATCGCTTTCTTAATGCATTATTTGTTTATACAAATTAAAATTGTTTTTTCAAACAGAAATTGTTCCCTTATAACAGTAACTTTAAAATTGGATTATTAAAGTCGAAAACCCAAACTGAGAAAAGTGGTTTTTTTCGGATACATATTATATGGAATTGAAATTTTTCTCTTTATAATATACTTTCCGCACAGTCGGGGATTATTTCCCTGTGGAGTGACCATGGCAAAAATTACAGCAATCGCCAACCAGAAGGGCGGCGTCGGAAAAACAACAACAGCAATCAATCTTTGCGCTTGTCTGGCTTTAGCGGGCCAGCGTGTTTTACTTGTAGACCTCGATCCTCAGGCAAATTCCTCCAGTGGACTCGGTATCTTTCTTGAGCCCGAAACCCCGAGTCTTTATCGGGTTATAACCGGTCAGTGCTCTTTAAAAGAAGCGGTTATGGAAACGGAAGTGGGTAAAATGCACCTCCTGCCGTCCCATCAGGATCTTGCAGCTTTAGAAGTGGAACTTGTTGAAGGGCTTCCTCCCCCCGAGCGATCGGGCCAACTGAAAGGCATGCTTGAAGAAGCTTCAAAAGATTACGACTGGATTTTCATCGACTGTCCTCCGTCTCTCGGGCTTCTGACAATCAATGCTCTCACGGCGGCGAACAGTGTTTTAATACCTGTTCAGACGGAATATTTCGCCATGGAGGGCCTTGGCCGACTCATGAATACAATCAATATGATAAAAGACGGCCTCAATCCGGGACTTGAGCATGAGGGAATTGTGCTCACTATGACGGACGACCGCACAAATCTATCCAAAATGGTCAGTGATGAAGTGAGATCTCATCTGGGTAATCTCGTTTTTGAAACGACGATTCCTCGCAATGTCCGCATCGGGGAAAGTCCATCCCACGGTCGGCCCGTAGTGCTTTATTCCATAGCTTCCCGCGGTGCCCTGGGGTATGTCGCTTTAGCTGAGGAGCTTTTAAAGCGAAATGACGGAGGGGCGAAATGACGGAAAAATCCAAACGACCTGCTCTTGGAAGAGGTCTTAAAGCGCTCCTGCCCCAAAAAGAAGTTGAGACACAGGTCCCGGCTCCATTGAAAGTTCCTTCGATTCCTGGCGATGAAGAAATTTCAAAAGTTGAAACAGGGGAACTTCTCCACGTAAATATTAATATTGTGCGGCCGACTCCAACGCAGCCACGGCGGGCTCTGGATGAGGAAAAACTCAACGAACTTGCTGAATCTATACGTGAAAAAGGTTTACTTAATCCCATCATCGTTCGCCGAACTCAGGACGGAGTTTACTGGATTATTGCCGGGGAAAGACGCTGGAGAGCCTGTGGAATCGCAGGTCTCACAAGGGTTCCGGTTATAGTGAAGGAAGCGGACGAACTGGAAGCATTCGAGCTTGCCCTCATTGAAAATATCCAGCGGGAAGATCTTTCCCCCCTTGAAGAAGCTGAAAGTTACAGACATCTTCTGGTTACTGGGTCCCTTTCTCAGGAGGAAGTGGCAAAACGAGTGGGAAAAAACCGTTCGACTGTTGCTAATTCTTTGCGTCTACTCTTACTTCCAACGGAAGTTAAAGACCTTATGGATGCACATTCGATTACAGCGGGGCACGCCCGGGCCATTTTAGGGCTGGATAACGAAACCCGCATGATAGAAGCAGCACGTAAGGTTGCCACGGCGCAACTGAGTGTCAGGGCAACGGAAAAACTTGTTAAAAAGCTGTCTTCCGCACCGGCAACGCGGAAAAAGAAAGATAAAGCAACTCAGTTCCGGGAAATTGAAGACAATTTGCGAAAAAACCTCGGTACCCGGGTGAAACTTCAACCGAAGACAAAAACCAAGGGTACTATCACCATAGATTACTACACTCTGGATCAACTGGACCAGTTGATCAGGCTTTTATCAGGTGAAGCAAACGATGGAAACTCTGATTCTGAGCGGTAATGAAACATCAAAAAAAATAAGGGCGGAAATTGCAGGCAGAATAAAAGAAACGGGCATAGTACCTTCTTTAGCTGTCGTGCTTGTGGGTTCCGATCCTGCCAGTGCTGTGTATGTCCGAAATAAGGAAAAAGCCTGCGAAAAGACTGGTATCCGGGCGATAAATCACCATCTTCCCGATGACACGGATGCTGCGACTCTTCGCAATCTGCTTATGGGCCTGGATTCAGATCCTTCAGTAGATGGTATCTTACTTCAGTTGCCCCTTCCGGCGCACCTTGATGAAAAAGATTTTCTGCCCCTCATAAGTGCTGAAAAGGATGTGGATGGTTTTCATCCCATCAATCAGGGTAAACTTCTCACAGGGGAAGATGCGCTTTTCAGTTGCACACCAAATGGCGTAATCCAGATCCTGAAGCATTTCGGCGTTGAGATTAGCGGAAAACACGCTGTAGTGCTGGGTCGTTCTAATATCGTGGGAAAACCCATGATGTCTCTTCTTCTGCGGGAAAATGCCACGGTTACCGTATGCCACAGTAAAACCGCAGACCTTGAAAAGCACGTAGCTACCGCGGATATTCTGATTGTGGCTTTGGGAAAACGGGGTATCGTGAAATCCTCATGGATTCGGCCGGAAACAGTAGTGGTCGATGTGGGAATTCACCGCCTTGATGACGGAAGTGTAGCGGGAGACCTCGAGCAGTCCGAACTCATGGGTCGCGTTAAAGCTCTTACACCGGTTCCCGGTGGTGTAGGTCCAATGACAATTACAATGCTGCTTCACAACACACTTAAAGCAGCGGAAAAAAACAGACAATAAAAGGCACAGGTTAACTGCATGGCTAAAGCTAAACTCTTACTTGTATTCCATAACCACCAACCCACAGGCAATATTGAAGAAGTCTTCAAAAGCGCTACGGAAGACTGTTACCGTCCCTTAGCGGAAATGCTCTATGAATTTCCAGAGTTAAAATTCTCGCTGCACACGACGGGTCCTCTGTGGAACTGGCTCGAAGCTAATGTTCCCGTTGTTTTCGAAAAAATGGCTGAAATGGTAAAGCGCGGTCAGTTGGAAATCCTTGGTGGTGGATTTTATGAACCCATGCTTGCAGTTCTCCCCGAAAGGGATGCCATTGGTCAACTAACACTCATGCGGGATCGCATTCGTGAGCGTTTCGGGTATGAAGCCCGGGGTTTGTGGACTGCAGAACGCGTTTGGGAACCGGATCTTGCAAGAGTCATGGCTGCCGGTGGGTACAGTTATACTTTACTTGATGATCGTCATTTCCATTCCGCCGGTCTGTCCGGAGAACTTGACGGCTACTATGTGACGGAAAAAGCAGGAAATCCCCTCGCTGTTTTCCCGATTTCTCAATCTTTACGTTATGCAATTCCGTTCCAGTCACCTTCTGATGCGGTTAAGACCATTTTGAGACTCGCTGAAGAAAAAGGCGGGGACAATGTTGTGCTCACCTATGGTGACGATGGTGAGAAATTTGGTGTCTGGCCTGGAACGAAAAGCCTTGTGTGGGAACGCGGCTGGCTTCGGGATTTCCTTAATCAACTACGTGATATGCGTGATGTTATTGAAACTTCCACCCCATCGGAAATTCTCGATAATGTAGCTCCAAAAGGCCGCATTTATCTTCCTACGGCATCCTATGCGGAAATGGGAGAGTGGGTACTTACCCCGACGGCACAGCATCAATTCAAGGAACTTCACAACCTTATAGATACGGCAGATAAAGCTTTATCACTTTACCGTCGCAAGCAGTATATCCGGGACTACATGATTCCACTTCTTGAACTCATGGATAAAATCCCCATGAAGTGGTTTGAAACCTATATCAAATTCATGGACAAGGGTGGGATGCATCTTTTAAAGGGCTCCCGTTTCCTGCTTTCCCGTTTTGAGAAAAGCTCTGACCTCGTTTCAAAACTTTCGAGCCTTCTGCATGCCGTGGAAGAACTCAGTCCAGCTCTGGAGGGTTCCAATGTGCTCCTGCATATCGGAAATGAAATGAGTGAAGTGCTCAATTCTCTTGATGAAATTTCTAAGAATGTAAGTTCTGCTTCTACCCTGAAAAGTTTCGTTCAGGGTGGTATCTGGCAGGGATTTCTCGGAAAATATCACGAGGCAAACCTTGTTCATAAGCGCATGGTAAGCGTGTCCGACCGCCTTGCCCAACTGGAAGTTACAAAACCCGGTATTGACAATGGCCTTTTAGATAAAGCCCGTGACCATCTGTATCAGGCTCAGTGCAACTGCGCCTACTGGCATGGTATATTCGGTGGACTTTACATGGTTCATCTCCGCCATGCCCTGTATCATCATCTGCTTATTGCTGAGCATCTTATGGACCGTTACGACGATGTGACCGAAGATTCGGTTAAACTTGTTGACTTCGATGCAGATTTTGCAAAAGAAGCAGTTTTTTCAGGCCCCAATCTTTTCGCTCTGGTAAAACCGAACCTCGGAGCCGGCCTTTTAGAACTTGACCTCAAGGACAGGTATTTCAATCTGACAAATGTCATGACCCGCGTTGAAGAGGGTTATCACAAAGGATTTGTAGTTAAAACTGACGATAACTCCCATGATGACGGTACAGTAACTATTCATCATCATGTTGATTATGTTGATGAATCATTTATGGATAAACGCATTTATGATTTCGGTCCACGCTTTGCATTCCAGGATCAGTTCCTTTCTGCAGATATGGATAACGATGATTTACTTGCAAAATATATAACAAGGAAATACACTGATATTGGTGATTTCGCCTTCGGTGAGTGGTCAGTTATCGATACGGATGTAAAAGGTGCCAGTGCTACATTTGAGCGCACAGGCAAAGTTGGTCAGACATCGGTACGCATTCAGAAAAAATACACTCTGAGCGGGTCAAATCTTCTCGTTGACTACAGATTTGAACTTCCCGAAGGGGGCGATTTAAATTGCCTTTTTGTTCCCGAAAGCAGTTTCACTCTATTGGGGCATTCCATTGATAACCGCAAACTTCTTATAAACGGAGAAAGTCACGCTGGCGCGCTGGGTTATTCAAGCGCCGAACATACTTTCACAAAAGTTCATTCCATGGGTATGAAGAGCCTCTATGACGGATTTTCATGGAACATCAGTTGGGATGGCGATGTTAAAGTACTCAGTTTCCCATTCCATTCCCTTTCAAAGAGTGAAACGGGCGTCGAAATGAACTATCAGGGAACCAGTCTTTCTCCAGTCTTTCCCCTGGATTTCACTGGAGAAACCGTTGTAACTCTGTCGTTTCTCGTTGAAACTTCGATATTTGCACCGGAAAGGTAAAAATTTAGTTATGAAAAAGATTCTTCCCATATTTATTGCAGCAATGATTTCATTTACAGCATGCGATGATGATGATGACAGTAATAATGTAAATAATACAAACAATAATATTAATAACACAAATAACAGTAATAATACTAATAATACAAACAACACAAATAATTGTAATTGCGAAGAGTGGCAATATTGCGACGCAAACAGTGTATGCCAGATAAGTGAAGGTCGCTGCAGCGAACCGGCCCACTGCACGGGTACGCTGCCTGTTTGTAATATGGAAACCCACGTCTGTGTGGTCGCTGAGTGCAATCCAGCCTGTGGCATGTTTGAAGACTGCGTTCTGGATGAAAATGATAATCCGGAATGTGTTGATAAGACACTGGAATGGCAGCATTTCCCAATAACGATCGTTGATCCGATTGTAAACGGAACAAGCCTCAATACTCCTGTGGACGGAATCAGTTTTGCAGTCCGTGAAACCACCGGTGAGATAATCACTTCTTTCGGGAGCGACTACGAAGATCCAAATGAAGTCTTTTTGTGGCACGTGGACGGTTTGGGTAATCACTCCAAGAAACTCCTCTCAGGAACTCCGTTCACTGGAACTACTGCTTTTTGTGTTGGGGAAGAAAACTGGTGTCAGTTTATCGCCTGGAATGAAGCAAACGACAGTTATATTATAATGGGACCATCTACCGATGCTTTCATGTCAGTAAGTGCAACAACGTGGGAAGCAACTCAGACTCCCGTGACGGGGACGCATCCCCCCGATAGCCATATCAGCGTTACTCACACCTTTGCAGATGGTGCATTTTATTTATACGGGTCCACAGGACCATCGGGTTTCGGAAACAGCCTCTACCGGTTTGATGTTGCCTCTTCTCAGTGGGAAACTCTGGCAACGGGCCTTCCGCAGATTGATGATAACTGTCTGGCCGTTGATACGGATGGCGGTTATGTATGGAGTTTCGGCGGGCGTCTGACTACAGATGGCGGAAATACAACATCGAATCTTGATGCTGTCATCCGTATTTCAATTGATACCGGCGATGTGGTGCAGACAACTTTCCCCTTCGGTCCTCGCAAGGGTATGAGCTGCACTTATGATCCTGACTACAACATGGTTTTCATTCACGGTGGAAATATCGTAAACGACAACTGGAATGATGCACTGAATGAATTCTATAATGATCTCTGGGTATTTGATCCTACAGGTAATACTTTTTCCGAGTTGATTCCCTGGGCAGAAGGCGGGACGCTTACGGCTCCTGATTCCTACGGCGACCAGTCATTTGAAGGGGATCCGGATGGTCCAAATTTCGGTCAAAACCGAGGGCTCATGCGTTACGACCCTGCTACGTCGCGTCTTATTCTGATGGGAGCTGTCCCCATTTTTACCCACGAACAGATTTATTACCTGCAGTTCTAATATCCTGAAATAACATGACAAAATGAATGCTCTGGAAATCATAAAATAATGAACACTTCTGAAATCGATCCCACGGGAATTTATCGCCAGCTCCAGAAACATCTTGATCAGTATCCCATCGGCTTTCCTGCAACTGATACTGGAGTAGAGTTGCGTCTTTTGAAGTACTTTTTTACTCACGAAGAAGCACA
Source organism: Myxococcota bacterium (assembly GCA_018821305.1). GTDB lineage: Bacteria > Myxococcota_A > Polyangia > HGW-17 > HGW-17 > JAHJMN01. The sequence continues at coordinate 19,777 of JAHJMN010000168.1, read as the reverse complement.
AGTTGTTCTGTGTCTGGGACTTGTGCACAATTCGGTAAAGCGTATCCGGCGTCGCTTTTTGCGCAGGCATAAAATAGAAATATCTGAAGAAAAACTTTCGGAAATCTGCAACGTACTTTTTATGGACGGGAGTATCCGTCGTTCAGACAAAGCACCTTATGGTTACAGCATTGCATTTCTTGCCATTGGAATGTTTGAGTTTCACGTGGACAGCCTGAGTGCGGAACTTATGAGCCTTATGCATGAATACTTTGAAGCTGGTTTCAAAGATGAGTTTTTCACCGGAGCTCTTCCACAACTCAGGACAAGTCCGCATATGAAAGCCATTGTGCCGGAGCATCGCATTGATATCTATGATAATATGCGTCGCTATGTGGAGGAGACAGATCAGGTTATCGGCGTTGCAAACTGCGTTTGCAAACAGGGGGAGGCACTTTTAGGTTCCCCGTGCAAACAGGTTGACGACATTGAAATCTGCATTTTCTTTGGAGAAGGCAACTATCTCGACCGTAACCGTGGACGGGTTATTTCAAAGGCCGAGTGTCTTGAGTTACTTGATACTGCGGAAAAGCGTGGGCTCGTCATCCAACCGGGAAATTCTCTGCAGGCTTTCTGTATCTGTTTGTGTTGTGGCTGCTGCTGCGGTGTACTCACGGCGGCAAAAAAATTTGAAAAACCCGCCCGGATGTTTGCCACTAATTATTATGCCCGACTTGATCCGGAACTTTGTAATGGATGCGGTGTGTGTATCAAGCGGTGCCAGATGGATGCCCTGCAGCTAAGCGGCGAAAAACCACTGAGGCGGGCGGTTTTAGACCTCGACAGATGCATTGGATGTGGTCTTTGCATAACAACCTGCAAACCGGGGGCTCTTAAGTTAGGCAAAAAAGAAAAGGTTACAGTTCCACCACGGAATATCGAAATGCTCTACCTTTCAATTCTCGCTCGCAAAGCAGGAAAAGGAAAAATGATATTAAACCTCCTGCGCCTCGGCCTCGGCATGCCTTTGTAGTATTGTCTTTAAAAATATACTTATATTATTATAGTAACTGTGGATTATTATTGTTTTTCATAATATAACGAAGGTCGGCAGGTTCATTTCTTTTCTTCTCATGAGCTAGGCTCGACTGAAAGGAATTTGCTGGGATTTTTTATGAAGTTACTAATATTTTTACTTTTTATAATGCTTTCCTGTTCGCGAAATGAAGGACAAAACTGCCCCGCTCCACCTCCGCCGGAGAAATGTCCTGTGTGTGAAATGCCAGTTCCAAAGAGAATTGATCCTCCAAAACCTGCAAAAGTGGTGAGGCCTGCTTATAACTGTAGTCTGGATGCGGTTTTGAGGTCAAAAGAAGCAGAACAACACCTGCATGGTGTTTACAATATTTCATTTGAAGGTAAACCCACGAAAATCAAAACTTCTAAGGGTTTTTCCCGCATTACGTCCAGACCACTTCTTTATGATGGCTTTTTGTATTTCGGGGATCATCGTGGGATTTTTTCATGCATGGAAGTCACAACCAAAGGCCTTAAAAAGAAATGGGAATTTAAAACAGGAGATAAAATCTGGAGTGATGCTGCCCTGTCCACAGACGCCAAAACCATATATTTTGGAAGTGACGATGACACTCTTTATGCTCTTGAGACTCTAACGGGGAAACTCAAGTGGTCAATAAAACCCTGGGAATGTAAAAAAACCAAGGGAGCAAATCCGGAAAAAGTCCGTTGTGATATCGACGGAAGCATTCATGTGGATATTTATGGAAATATTTTTGCCGGAGGAAAGGGTATCATTGCTGTTTCCCCTGACGGGAAAGAACTTTATCGGTTCGACGTCGATTCCCACGTGAGGGGGGGGATTACTTCTGACAGTGCCGGAAATTTATTCTTTGCATCCCTTGGTGGCGGTATATACAGTCTGGATAAGCACGGTAAACAGAGATGGCTTGCGGGTATTCGTGGGCAGTGTGATTCAAAGCCGCTTTTAGCGGGATGCCTTGTAATCACCGGTTGTGATGATAATGCAGTGCATGCCCTGAGGCGGGATGATGGTAAACTGGTGTGGAAACTGATAGCTGATGAGGATTTTCGTCACAGTGGCGCTTTTGATGGTGAAAAAGTTTACTGGGGTGGGGCGGATCACTACCTGTATGCCATGGATCTTAAAGGGAAGATCGTATGGCGCTATCGTACTTCCGGTCGTATTCTGAACGGGCCTTCAATAATGAAAAACAATGACATTGTTTTCGGAAGTGAAGACAGGCATATTTATTGTCTGGATGCTGACGGAAAACTTAAATGGAACATTAAACTTGATGATATTCCTGATACGCCGGTAGTAATATCTGAAAAAGAACTTATAACAGGTACTTACGGCGGAAAAATTTTAAGGATAACAAAATAGATGAAGACAAGAGACAAATCAGACATTAAAAAACAGATGGTATTAATCTGTACAAAGAATGAAACAACTACGCTTACGGATTTTTGCCGTGATCTTGGTGTTACCAGAAAAGAACGGACTGAAATCCGGGATTTAGCGGATGAACTGTGTGATGAAAAGGTACTCCTGAGGGTTGGGGGCAGCAGGTTCCAACTTTTCCGGGAATCCGAGACCCGCAAGAACTTTGGTGAAGTTGAAGGTGAAATCCGCATAACCGCTGGAGGAAGCGGTTTTGTGAAAGCCGGAGAGAATATGGAAGACGTTTACGTCACTCCGGAAAATATTGGTGGAGCTCTTGATGGCGATATCGTAAGAATATCGAAATGGCCGGGGTATAGAGGGGCAGAAGGACGCGTGGAGGAAGTCACGGAACGTCGTCGTCAGAAAATCGCGGGAATTCTACGCAAATCAAATAAATCATGGTTCATTGAACCGGATGACCCACGGCTCAACCGAAAAGTTATGTGTCAGGGAAAACCTTCTAAAGGAACTGAAGGGAAAGTTGTATTAGCTACAATTGCTGTATTCCCGGAAAACAGGACGGATCCTCTCTGGGTAGAAGTTGAAAAAAACATTGGTGAACCAGGCCTTTTGACTACGGAAGTTGAGAAAACCATTATTCTTTCTGGAATAGTAGACAAGTGGAATCTTGATGTGGAAGACTATGTCAAATGCGTTCCCGTTGAAGTTTATGAGACGGATCATCAGGGCAGAACGGATCTTCGCGAAATTCCACTTATGACCATAGATCCCAAAGATGCCAGGGATTTTGACGATGCAATACACGTTGAACGGGACGGGGATGACTATATTTTATACGTTGCAATTGCAGATGTGAGCCATTATGTCGTTGCCGGAACTCCCGTGGATGCTGAAGCCCGCCGCCGGGCCCTGAGTATTTATCTGCCGGATCGCGCGATTCCCATGCTTCACTCGAAACTCTCAAGTGAAATTTGTTCCCTTAAGCCCCATGTTGACCGCTTGTGCATGGCTACAAAGATCCGGTTTTCAAAAACCGGTGAAAGGCTGGATTACACAGTATTTCCAGCAGTTATGAACTCCAAAGCTCGGCTTTGTTACGAAGATGTCGCCCTGGTAATTAAAACTCCACGGGATGAATGGAACACCGGAGAGATAATTCCTTCAATTCCCGCAAAAGAACGCATCATGCTTGCTTATGAACTGGCTCAAGTCCTTCATAAAATGCGCATGAAACGTGGCTCCCTTGAACTTGATATTCCTGAGGCAAAAGTGCTTCTGGATGAAGATGATCCACTGCGGGTACGCGATGTCGTCAATTTGCGGCCGGATCCACACCTTAAAGCAGCCTATAATCTGGTGGAAGAGGCCATGCTCGCGGCAAATGAAGCTGTCGGGCATTATGTTACAGAGCATAAACTGAACGTTCCCTGGCGCATTCACGATGTGCCCGACGAAGAAAAGATTCAACATTTTAAAGTGTTTGCAATGCTTATGGGGTTAAAACCTGCAGATGTTGATGCCAAGGACATGTGTACACTTATCGAGAAGATTTCTGAGCATCCAGCTTCCCGTCCTCTCTTTTACAGTCTGCTTCGCAGTATGAAACAGGCTTCTTACAACGAAAAGAACGTGGGGCATTTTGCCCTTGCGGCTCCGACTTATCTGCACTTCACTTCACCTATCCGCCGGTATCCTGATTTATGCGTCCATCGGGCTCTTAAATCCTTCTGGTTCGGAAAAGGTATGGATATTGGTAATGAAAAGCGTACGAGCCTTGTAAGTACCGATGAAGCAGCAAAGGTCAGTTTCTTCACTTCCACAAACGAACGAAAAGCAGTGGAACTTGAACGAAAAGTCACTGACATTTACCGGGCATGGTTCATGAGACCTCTCATTGGTACTACTTTTGATGCGAAAATCAGCGGTATTACTACATTCGGTCTATTTTCAATGATTGAACATCCTTTTATTGAAGGTATGACTCGGTTTGACTGGATAGAAGACGACATTATGGAATTTATTCCTGAACTTGGTGTTTGTCATGGCATGAAAACCGGCATGGTGGTCGTTCCAGGAGACAGCGTCAAGATTCTCGTCGCTCGCTGTGATGTTGCTCAGGGGCAGATTTCCTTTGAACTTTCCGGTGGACTCTTCGATCAGATCGAAAAGCGTGAGTTCAATCTTGAAGGGCTTTTAAAAGAAATACGTCGTCGTACGGAAAACCTGCCAAAACCATCGAGAAGGCAACGTCCCGGTATGGGTGATGAAAAATCCTCCGGGGGAGGAAGTTCACGGCGCAGCGCTGGTGGTGGCAGTCGTGGTGGAGCAGGCTCTCGCAGTGGGAGTTCTCAGGGTTCGGGGAAAACTGGTGGTCGCGGTGGTCGGGCTCCACAAGGCACTGGAAGCAGTTCCAGCAGTTCCGGGGAGGCAAAGAAAAATAATTACCGCAACGACGGGGGTAAAACTCCTCGAGGTAGTCGTGGCGGCCGGGGAAGATAAATGTCCATTCGCGAAATAACCGAAAGAAATGAAGATCTTTTACTTCACGAAAGAGCAGTTAAAAGTATTGATGCTACCCGGGTGAGACCCGAAGAAAGCTGCAGCGTACGAAGTGCTTTTCAGCGGGATCGGGATCGAATAATTCACTCTAAAGCCTTTCGTCGTCTTGCCCGAAAGACTCAAGTGTTTCTGAATCCCGACGGTGATCATTACCGCAACCGACTGACGCACACTCTGGAAGTAAGTCAAATTGCCCGTACTATTTGCAGAGCTCTTAAATTGAACGAAGATCTCTGCGAAGCGATATCCCTTGGACATGATCTTGGTCATACGCCTTTCGGTCACAGCGGCGAAGGAATTCTCGCAAAACTGTGCTCCACTGGTTTTCATCATGCAAAACAAAGTCTGCGTGTGGTGGACCATCTCGAAAATGAAGGAAAAGGACTGAACCTCACGGATCAGGTAAGGGATGGAATTGTCCGGCATTCAAAAGGCAAGGGTAACATTCTTTCGGAAAACCGGATTTCTCTGCCTGCAACACTGGAAGGGCAGATAGTCAGACTGGCTGATATTATTGCATACGTTAATCACGATCTGGAAGACGCGATTCGAGCCGGTGTTGTAGCTTCAGATGAGCTTGACACAAATATTGCGGATGTTCTTGGTCATACTCACGGCCAGCGAATAAGCAGGCTGGTTCTCAGCGTTATTTCTGAAAGTGATATTGACGGTGGTGGAGATATCAGAATGTCGGATGAAGTTCATCAGGCTCTGAGTGCCATGAGGGATTTCCTTTATGATCACTGCTATATGAAGCCGGCGTTGCGCACCGAATTTTTGAAAGCTCAGCGCCTTCTTGAAGATCTGTGGGAACATTTCATGAAATCCGAAGGCTTGTTTCCCCATGGATCTGAGCGGGAAATTCACGTTACGGATTGGCTTGCTGGAATGACGGATCGCTATGCAATCCGATTATGGAAAGACATAAACGTTCCAAGGAGTTGGTACTCGGACATCTCCCGAGATGATTTATAAGCCACAGGAGCAAATCAATGCTGGATTCCCTTGTCCAAAAGTTCATTGAATGCAAATCAGTTTTAATTGCAGGAGCGGGTGGCGGCTACGATATTACCGGAGCCATGAGTCTGGCTCCTGCGTTTGAATCGGCCGGTATTGAAGTTCACTATGCGAGTCTGTCATTTACACCCCTTGATAAAATTGCGGCGAAAAAACCAGTTGAAGACTTGCCTCTTTATTTTGTAGATAGTGACAATGCATCGGAATCTGTATACTGCCCCGAAGCGTGGTTATGTCGGTATATTGATAATAACTATGCTTTAAAAGAAATGAGCGTAAAAAAAGCCTGCGTCTGGTGTTTTGAAAAATGTGGAGTAGGCACTCTGCGTAAATCCTACGAGTATATTATCGAACAGACTGGAGTTGATGGTCTGGTTTTGCTGGATGGGGGGATTGATTTAATTTTAAAGGGGAATGAAGCTTCCCTGGGGACTCCAGAAGAGGATTTAACTTCCCTGACTGCTCTCAGGAAACTTCCTTTTAAAGTAAAAGCCATTGCATGCATTGGGTTTGGAACAGAACTGAAGGAAGGAATTTCTCACTCACAGGTGCTTGAACGAATCTCCGAAATCACCGCTGATGGCGGATTGTGGGGAGTTGAATCACTTTTCAATAGTCCACTTATTATGAAATCTTATAAAGCCTGTATCGAATTTATTTTTTCTCACCAACCGGATCTCCGGCAGTCAAGAATTCATGCAGGAATATTGCAATCTGTAAGTGGCAAGTTCGGCGGCGAAACGAAATACTCTTTTATAACGCCACTTATGCACCTGCTATGGTTTTTTGATCTCGAAGTTGTTGCAAAATCCCATGTTTTTATAGATTTTCTCGAAAATACGTCTTCCGCAGGAGATGTGACCATGCACATCCATGGCCTGCGAAAAACCTCCGGTAGAAAAGAAATAAAACCCCTCCCCTGGTAGAAGTTAAGGACGTAAAAAATAATGAGATTATATAAAATTGTCCAGCAGTTAATAATTCTGACCTGGATAATAACCTCAGGGTGCAGCGATGGTTCTTCGATTCCTATTTCATGCTTTAAGTTTGAAAATTTTTCAATAGGAACCATGACAAAAATTGAGGAACAAGGAACATTTTATTCATTTAAAACAGGGGCAAAGATAGAATTGAATAGTTTTTTTCCTATCGATGATTTTTCAGTTTCTGAAAAAAATAATTGTGAAATGCTCAGTTTTTTTGATGATATCGTTCCGAAAAAAAAGGAAAACTACGACGAATTAGGAAAGTCGATAAATATCAATACAGAAAAAGACTCTTTCCCCTGGAAAATTCCAAATCAGGTCAGGCATTTGGGTATTATTGTTAACGATGAAGCGAAGTTGAAGGAAACTGATATTCCTTTCCATTTATTGTCTGATGTACACATTAAGTATGAAGGAAAATTTCCTTCTGGTAGGTCATCTATTCTTCGTCATCCAAAAGTTCAAAGTCTATTTTTAGAAATAAGAGGAGATGAATTTTTTAAACCAGAGCTTAAGGGGCTCGATAATATTAGACATATTTCCATCAATGTTAAATGTGATGATGGAAAATTTTTTTATTCGGGAGGAAAAGAAGTATTCAAATGGATTGCTGATTTTAAAAATCTTGAATTATTGGTTGTTCGTGGAGATTCATGCCGCAGGAGACTGGAATTCGATCCGCTCTCAATTCTCTCAAGTCTTGCTAAACTTAGGCATAATTATATTTTGGGTTTTGAATGGTCAAAGCATCTTGGGTCTGTAGTAAGTAAAAACACTTATTTTGAGTTCAGGAATGAATCTATTGTTGAAGGAAAACTGGGCAATGTTAAGTTTCTGGATATTTATGGCGATTTTCCGGTGGAAATTTCGAGTGTTATTGCAAATCCGAATGCAATAGAGAGTATTAGATTATTTGGGGTTTCTAATGAAACTTCGGTGTTTCGCATAATAAAAAAAATGAATAATCTTCGTCACCTCTATATAAAAACAAAAAATTATAAAGGTGGTGTGATTAAATTTGAAAAATTCAAAATGCTGGAAGATTTGCACATTGAATCGAATTCCACCTTGGGTAACATAGAAATAACAGGGAATAGAAATTTAAAAAGATTGACTCTTGTCATGGATTTAAAGAAAAATGAAAGTGTGATATTACAAAAATTAGAAACAATTGAATTATTGAAACTTCATCTTAATGGTGCAAAAGTTGAATTAAAAAGTCCGCTTTCTTCGATTAAGGCTATGATTCTTGAGGGACTAAAAATCGAAGGATTTGGAATATTCTCATTTCCTGCTCTCGAAGGTCTTTCTGTAAATACAACATCAAAAAATCTTGATATATCCGGTGCATATGCTCTTAGACATCTAATATTAAGGGGGTTCAACGGCAGAATGATTGGAGGCTTCAAAGGTCAGAGAAAAATAGAGTCTCTTTCCCTTATGAATTCAAATTTTGAATTTAATATCAATGATACAAAAGACAAAATTAGAAATTTGTTTATTATAGCAGGAGATTCAAAAGAAAAGATTGATGGAAAAATACTTAAATCAGTAGGAATTGAAAGATTGGTAATAAAAAGCGCGCTGCGATCAAGGAAACAAAACTTGATAAAGTGGCCTTTAATTTATCCATTGTCTTCATTGGTAGAAGTTGAAATTTCTGGTCTTGAATTTGAGCGCTCACTTCTCATTGAATTGTCTAAAATAAAAAATTTAAAGGTCCTCAAGCTCGCTGGAGCTATAAATAATAGATGTGAAAAATTATTGGAAAATTGCGAAATCAATCGGAAAAATTGTAAATTATTTGATCTTGATTGTGATGCCCTTGAATTGCCTGAGAAGACTGCTTTTTCCAAATTGGAAAATCTGGAAATAGAAGAAATATCAAAGAAAATAACATTCTTTAAAAAGCATTATCAGTATTTTGCAAACCTGAAAAATCTCAAAGCGTTTAAATACGAAAATTGGAAAGGTTGGAACCTGAAATTCGTAAGTGATGTTTTTAGAAACAGCAATTGGAAATGTAGTAACTCGGAATCTACTCTCTCCGTTATCTGCAGACGGTGAGAGCAAGCATTTTTCGGGTAATAGAAAAATTAACGTTCAAAGGGGGGCAGGTCAAGCCCAGTTACAGGTTGTAAACATTAAAAATCAACCATTACATCGGTGCCCACGTTAGTAGAACCAGAGTTATTGTAATATAAATTAACATATCTCAGGTTGCCAGGCTACCTGTGTCCCTGTTTAAAATTGCAGGCAAACAGGAGCTCAGTAGCAGGAACAGGGAAACAGGGGGTTCATTCCTGAAGCATTTCTTTAAAACGAGTCACAATCGTATTACTCCGCAAGCGGTCTAGATTGTTCAGGGGGGGAGGACGGGGGTTGGAGATAATGAATTATTGGTATTCCCGTTGCCAATTTGGCCGCTGTTGTTGTATCCCCAGCATTGAAAGCCGTAGTAGAGATCCATGGCGCAGTGATGATAATAACCAGCCCCGATTTTCCATACATCCTGAGCAGGCCAGTTGACCTGAGACTGTACGTAGGTTTGATTTGTGCTGTTATTGCCGAGATCTCCGTATGTGTTTCTTCCCCAGCAATAGACTCTGCCGTTTTCTTTGATTCCGCACGACGAGTAAGCTTTGAGAGAAATCCGGACGTAGTCAATACCAACGAATTGAGGACTGAACTGATCTGTAGATGTGTTCATGGCCAGTTGCCTGTAATAGGAATCACCCCAGCAGTATAGATCGCCGCCACTTTGGATTGCACAGGTGTGATTGGCCCCGGCACTGACATCGACAACGCTTCCCATTATGTAGTTGGGATAGGGTTCGTCGTCGGAAGAACCGGTGCCCAGTCTTCCATATGCCCCGTTGCCCCAGCAATACAGGTAACCATTTGCAATTGCGCATGTATGGGACTCTCCACAGGTTATGGTTGAAATGTCAGAGAGCCAGGATACCTGAACGGGGGAAGTTTCGGTCCCGCCGATAGTCCCGTTTCCCAGTTGTCCATCATAGTTACTACCGCGACACCATCCAACACCGTAATTATCGGTAAAGCACTGATGGCTATCACCCATGCATAAATCGGATACGTTGATTGTTGCTGAAGTGAGGGTAGGGGTTGGTGTAAACTCGTAACCCCAGCACTCGACAGTATTATTTGTGAGCATGGCGCAGGTGGACAGGATCCCGGAGACAACTTTTGTTGCCGGCGCAGATGTCAGGGCCAGGACAGGAGTCAGTGATGAAGCAACATCGCCTCCGTCTCCAAGTTGCCCCCAGTAATTATCACCCCAGCAGTAGACTTCCCCTATTGAGTTCAATACGCATGTGTGATTGTAGCCTCCAGCAATGGAAATCGCATCAATACAGGGTGATAAATCGGTATAGCAATGTTCTGTGCAGCCAGATTCCCCGTACCAGTAGCCATAATCTCCACAGGTTTCCGATGTACTTGTGCCGTCACAGGATTCGAAAGCAGGAGAAAATGGTTGAATAATCCCATCTCCACAGTAGCCGCCGCTGCAGTTGCCGCGATCGAACATGCATTCACTGTCGCACGTCAAGGGGCCGTCGACGTAATATCCGAGGGAAGAGCAAGTATTTTCGCCCAGCTCTGAACCGTCGCATTCTTCCCCTTCGGAATCGTCAATCAGTCCATTTCCGCAAAGGGAAGGTTCCGTACAGTTTGAAGTGTCAATGAGAGTGCAGTTTTCGGAACAGACGAGATAGCCTCCGGTAAATCCAAGGGAAATGCAGGACACTGCCCCGAAATTGCTGGAATCACAACTTTCGCCTTCATCAATGAGTTCATTACCACAGTTTTCCGTCGTGCATAACGATGTATCATAAGTACAGATTTCCGAGCACCTCAGAGTTCCACCGTTGAAACCGAATTCCGAGCAGTCGGCCCCGTCAAGATTTGTCCCGTCACAACTTTCAGTATTATCAATAAGCCCATTTCCACAGTTGGGACTGAATTCAATGCATTCCGTTGTATCAACGGTGCAGTTTTCATTACACAGAAGATCTCCTCCAGCAAAACCTCGGCTAACACACGAATCCCCTTGGTTTAAATTATTGTCGCACTCTTCTCCGGTTTCGATGATGCCGTTTCCACAACTGGACGACGTCGGCGGATCTTTTACTTCCAGAAGAAGATTGCATGAAGCAAGAATCGGTAAAAGAAGAAAAAATATTTTCATAAAGAAATGCTTTCCTTTTAAAGTGAAGCAGCAATCTTTTCGCGAAGAAATTTATTAAAATTTCTAACTACAACGCATTTCCGCAGGAAATCGTCCCGCATGCCGATTTGCTTCGCAATTCGCTTAGACCACAACTGTTTTCTTTGAAAACAGTGAAAGTCCTGAGCAAAAAATCGGCGAAAAATTTGATTACCGGTATTTCAGGACACTGACTATTATACCGCCATTTCAACGGAAAAAGATCTGAAACCTCACAAAGCACTCCAAATAGTGTAACTGTTTTTGGAAGCAGTTCAATAAAGCATATCGTTTTTTAACAGGATTTTCAAAAACAACAAGTCAAGGGAAGAGGTTTAAAACCGCCAAACGACGGAAGTTCCCGGAACTTCAATGCATTCCTTCCATACCTGTTTGAGTCGAATCCTGCTGTCTTTTGAAAGGGTACGGTAGCGTGTCGGATTAAATAAATATTCAGAAACTGGAATGATTTTAAGTCTCAGTTTGCGATTGGGCTCCCACTCGCGATGAAGCCATATATTTGTCCATAATGCACTTTTAAAGAACGCTTTCCCGGTTTTATTATCTTTACCAAGAACTATTTTAAGGATAAGTCCGGTATCCATATATCTACCAGTCATTCCGGAAATAAAATTACCGAGAGACCAGGCAATGAATACATTTTTATAGTGATCTTTTGTTTTAACTTTTCGGATTTCAAACGGTTGAGGAAAGTGAGGATGACTTCCTATGATTAGATCATAGCCGGCTTTAATGTAGACTTCTGCTGCTTTCTTCTGAAAATCGTCTGGATATCGCTGATATTCTGTTCCCCAGTGAGGAAAAATCATTGTAATGTCACTTCCGCCATTTTTACATCTTTGAACATCTGCCGCGGGATTGGATTTTCCAATATACCTGACGATATGATTCGTTTCCGGACCATAATCGAGTTTTTCAAGACCGTTTGCGTTCATTGTTTCTGCAACTATACAAATTTTAATACCTTTTACTGTAATTATAAAAGGATTCAAATAATCTTTGCGATTTGCATAAGTTCCAGTATGCATAAATCCCTGATTTTTTATGTTTTTGATTGTCGAGATGAGCCCCGTTAAGCCTCTGTCCAGGGCGTGATTATTTGCTGTTGTTAGAACATCAAATCCCACTTCCTTCAGTGCGTCCAGAATGGTTTCCGGGGTGTTGAACATGGGATAACCGGTGTATCGAGCTTTTTTACCAGCAAGGGTCGTTTCCAGATTGCCAATGGTTAGATCTGACTCTCTCAGGATTGCACCGACTTCACTCACGGAATCAAGAAAATCAAAACTAGCAGTTTCTTCATTCAATGCACTGTGGAGTTGAGAATCACTACCCATGATATCGCCTGTAATTGTAAGTATTACTTCAGATTCATTGGGCTGCGAGCTCACTGGATTTCGAGAATATGAATCTGACTCCCCGATTGAATGCTGGGGTAACAAAAACACTGCAGTGAGCAAAATAAGAAAGTAAGCCATAACCGAGCTCTTGTTTTTTTATAAAGGTGGACGATGGCAGTAAATTAAAATAAGCGTAGTTCATGTCCACTTGAACGCTATCGTAGTAATACGATAATAAATTAATTTCGACAATGCTTTAGAAAAAAATACTCTGCATGAACTAGTTAGATCGTGTCCGGAAATTCGCTTCGCGAAGAATTTTATTAAAAATTCTATCCGGCCACTAGTAATATTTTCAACACCTTGCGGTTAATGTCCTGTGCAGAAATTCGGCTTAAACTTGAAAACTTGGTATTTCAGGACAGTAACTAACTAACTAACTAACTAATTTCACGGGGTGTTGTAAAAAATCAAAAAAATGTGGTACATATAGATTCTGGATTGCTCCTTATAAGGATAATGTGTTTCGTTGAGGTGCGTAATGAAAAAATTTCTGTTTTTACTTTTGATTTCAACTGTTGCGTGTTCTTTTGATTCTTCAGGTCCCGGGGAAACTGGTACCTGTCGCGGTGTGGCTCCAGCAGCAGACAATCAAGTTGGCGTTTGCAGTGGTGCTGTGAAGATATGCGAGGACGGTGAGTGGGTTGAACCAGACTACAGCTTGATTTCAGGCTGGGAAGAAACTGAACAGAGCTGTGACGATCTTGATAATGACTGCGATGGAATCGTCGATGCGGGAGAATGCGGTGCGAACTCTCAGTGTCAGGTATCGGAAACGGGCCCTGTCTGCGGTTGTGATGAGGGTTATGAAGACACTGGAAGCGGCTGCACCGATATAAACGAATGCGAGTCAAATCCCTGTGACGTTAATGCAGACTGTGAAAACACCGAAGGCAGTTTTTCCTGTACCTGCAAAACGGGATATTCCGGTGATGGGTTTAACTGTGAGGATGTGGATGATTGTGTTGGAAATTCCTGCCACGCTGATGCGGAGTGCATTGACGGCATCAATTCTTATGAATGTGTCTGCAGAACAGGTTATATTGGTGATGGTTTCAGTTGTGCAGCGACTTCCTGCCGCAGGATAAAAATTACATACCCAATGGCTTCAAGCGGGAATTACACGATAAACACCGGAATCAGTGGCGAAATTGAAGTTTATTGCGACATGGCGTCAGATAATGGTTCGGGATATACAATGGTGCGCATTGACGATGCCAGCTTGCTCAGTAATCAGGATGCCTATCACGAAACCTGTGCTGCCCTGGGTATGGAAGTAATTGTCCCCCGCACTAAAGCCCATGCACTTGCCATGAAAGCATGGAATGGTGGGGCTCCCAATCTGGTTAATGTATTTGGAAAATATGATGGAGCTCAGGGGCTTGAAAACTTTGAAGGCCGGTGTCAGGGGCAGCCTTGTAACTTTTACTTATCCGATACGAGAAACTCCACTGGTACTACTGAGCCCAGCGGAAACAATACCACGGCATATTCACTATACCTGTGGAATACAAACACCGCGGTGTTCGGTAATTACGATGATGGAAACAACTGGGTAAATTTTCCGGGGTATGTTATCTGTTCCACTAATGACAATCCTGAGCCACCAATCCGATCAAGTTGCTGGGATTACTCAATAACAAATACTTTGTGGAACAAAGGGCCTTGGGGTGTCAACGGGCCGTATAAAGTAAATGTCGGTGGTGCTCCCATGGACATTTTCTGTGACCAACTGTATGACGGGGGAGGGTGGATGCTTGTTTTAAATTACGTCCATAGCCGGAACACGAATCCGGCTCTTTCTGTGCTTACAGATCGTTTTCCAATGATACTTTCCGACACTCTGGGCTATGATGAAAGTGCCGAGTCAGATTACTGGGGACATGCGGGAAATGCACTGCTTTCAACCCTTGATTTCAACGAAGTCCGTTTTTATGGACGCTCAAGCGCCGGTGCTAACATCATCCATTTTGAAACAGCTGATGCTTCCTGCCTTGATTATTTCAAAACGGGAACTGGCAGTTGTGACCCTGCTCCAAATTACATTGCGATGCTTGGTCATAGTGGCAGACTTCCAAATAGATCCCGCAATGGAGCCTCGGATCAGGGGGATTTCGCGCTGACCGAAGGTACTTTTTATAATGAAAATCTATATAACTGGAACATTCGCGGGAATGGAATTCGCTGGGAAGCAGACAATAACGATGACAATGATTCCAGAGATACAATCCACCGGGTTTGGGTGCGGCGCAAATACACCGGGGCAACATGCCTTGATATTCTGCAGAATCATCCGGATGCCTGGACCGGATTTTATGTTATTGATCCCGATGGTCCGGGAGGAAAAACACCGTTTATGACTTATTGTGACATGACTACCCGGGGGGGTGGATGGTCATTAGTCGTTGTTTACGGGAAAAACAGCACTCGGCCTACGAAATTCACAGGTGATTATCCCCGTCCTGGGGGGTCGTTCTACACAACGGATTATGACGGCATAAATGTACCTTTTTCGTTATTCATTGGACCTTCAAATAATGGAACATTTGCCGGGTTCAGTGTGGATGCCAGTGAACTCTATGCCGTGAGCAGTGGCGAATTCATGGCTTACGTCGGGGGCAGCACTGACGATTATATTTACGGTATTCTGCCTTCAACGTGCAACTTCTTCGATATTGAAACTGTTTGCTGGGATGACACTCATGGCCCATTCGAAGTCTATAAGAGCGACGAAACTCTTGTAACATCAGATGCCTACGCATGCACAACTGCCCACAATTCAACTCCCTATGAGGCTGATACTTTTAATGAGTATGGGCTACATATACTTGACGGTATGAATGTCTCAACTATATATCATTGTTTTTCAGGAACAAATAATCTTACGGGTCATCAAAATGTTGGACGAATTTTTACAACATTTGAAGGTACAGGTGGGTTCTGGCCAAATGCAGTCCACAGCCACTGGAATGAAGCGGGCGTACTGAACCAACTGGGGGTTTTGTTCCTGCGTTAATTTTCATATATTTGACAAGACAAGAGCTACACTTAACAAAAGGACTAAGGATAAATGAGCGGAATTAAGACTTTTAAAGTAAATGAAATTGTTCCTGGAGAAAACCCGCATAAAGTTGACATACGTAAACTGACGGACTCTGAACATGTTGTTACGGTGCATATTACTTTACAACCGGGGGAAAAACTCCGGCGTCATATTACTCCAGTGGATGCGGTTTTTTACGTCCTTGAGGGCACCGGGATAGTGGAAGTAGGCGATGAAAAACTTAAAGTTACAAAGGATACTGCAATTGAAAGTCCGGCGAAGATCCCCCACTGCTGGTATAACGAAAGCGATTCAGTACTCAGAGTTCTGGTAATAAAAACTCCACGCCCCACAACACAAACCACACTACTGTAACCTTAATTCATTTATACTTTGGATTAAAACTCTATTCACACAGGCACAATTCAACGTGGGTGATCACAGTTTGTTGGAATGCGCTTCATCTTGACCAATTGTAGTCCACAACTGGTATTATCGTGAGAATCAATGATAAAACCGTTTTTATTATAGAAATTAACTGCAGGAACATTGTCAGTAGCTGTGGAAACATGGATAGTTTCTTGATAATACAGTTGAATAACGAATTGCATGAGAGCAGTGCCAACTGAGCGCCGGAAATAATCCGGACAAACGGTAAACGAATCAATTGATATCGACTTTTCGTTGTTGCGCGAAAGTTCACAGATTCCGCAAAAGGGATTTGGGGTCTCCGAAGATATTTCAACGAGGGAGATTCCGTAAAAAAGCGTTTTAGAGCACAGGATATCGTCGACTGTGCGATCAAGAGGCGGAAAGTGTTCTAAACTAAGTATGTCCTTTTCAACTCTGTAAGATTGTTGAAAAACTTCATGGATTGCCCTCGCATTTAAAAGATTGTGATTATTGATTGTGGCGAATTGATACATGCAGATTCAGTTGTTATTCAACGGGGTTAATGACTTTTACGTCGGCGCCTCCGGGATATCCATAGGAACCCACGTTGTAGTAGCCATAAACTGTGAGTCCTACAGGTTCCGTCGAAACAATATTGTGAACGCCTTCATCCATAGGGCAGGTATACTGTGTGTAATTGACACCGTTCATTATTCCGATGGGAGTTACAACACAAACAGTCTGGAATTCGCCGAGACCATTGCCGTCGATTGTCACCTGAGCTGAATCCGGAGCCGCAAGTACCATGTAATTGTCCTGGAATGACGTTGGGATGAGGAAAACGAAATCCTCACGGTGCTGATCAACGGCGGGGAAAACTATGAAAGTTGGATCGCCGATACCGCCGGGAACGTATCCCTGACTTACAATGTACTGGCCAACCATAATTGCGCCCCCAGTAGATTCCATAGTAAATCCATCATAGGCATAAAAAGTACGGGCTTCCCCGGCACCGAGAGTAAACTGATTGTCCGGAGAGGGAAGGGATGTGGTTACTGTTGTATTATCTACAGTGCCAAGGACTTTGTAGATATCCGGTTCACGATAAGTGGAATGGGTTGACCGTACCGGGCTTCGGGAGATTACATACTTCCAACCGAGACTGCGGGTGGGGAAAAGTTGCTGTTCAAGGTGGTCCGTGCAGCAGGAATTGTCATCCCAGTCCGGTGGTGGAGGTGCTTCTCCGCCGACGCTTCCGCGTTCGTTACTTGAAAATACAGCAACGGGTTTTGTTGAGATTATTTTTGTCCCAGTGAAATCGCCGTTTTGTTCCGGCATGTGGGATATGCATTCAAGGGTCCCCCCTATAAATTGAAGGGATTCAAAGTTTACAACATCCATTCTACCAAGAGTAAATGTATATGATGACCCCGCCTGAATTTCGGGAATTGCGATTCCACTGTCACCACCAGAAGCCATTATCGGGTGTGTTGGATAAATTGTAACTTCAGTTTCTTCTTCGGTTCCGATGATGGTTACGGAAGTGTGATCCGGTATTGATTCCATGGGGAACATTGTATCCCCGCAGGGATTTGAAGTAGGATAGCCCATTACATAATAATTTTTCCCAAGAGCCTGAGTTGGGATAAGCAAGGAGGCATCATTTGAGAACTGCTGAATTATAGGGTTAAACTGATAAGCAACCACCGGTGCATTTGATACGAGGCGATAAGCATGGGAACTCGCGAAGGTTCCACTGCCAGAATACTTGGTATAGGTGCTGTTCTGACCCATGCAGCCGTCAACTTCCCGCTGGGGAAGATCAATCTGAACAAGTCCGTGAGCTGGAACAGTGACAGGATTGCCTACTCCGTTTTCCGGCATTACGGGTACTTCGAGTACACCTTCTTCAAATCTCAAGGAGTTGCGATATATTTCCACGCGCACGGGGTAATCATTGGTGTTTGCTACGGCAACGGCAAACTGCTGAGCTGCCGCATCATTTGAATTGCCCATCATATCATAAGCTTCGTTATCGAGATCGACAGCCCAGAACTCACAACCCACGTTGCTTTCTGTTAGAAGTGCCGGATGGCATCGGGTGACGCACTCTCCGCCGACACAATATTCCATTTCATCACAATCATGATCAGTCTGGAGATCGCCATTGGCGTCACAAACCATTACCGTGTTTTCCTGACAATAGGTTTCGCCCTCGGTACATGTCATACAGCCCGTTTCATAACTGCATCCAATCTGGCAAAGCTCCTGATCCCACTGTCCGATGGAATTGCAGTAGAGGGCTGTAAGACCGTCGCAGTCTCGCTCACCCGGAGTGCAGTCACCGGTACCGGAATCGTTGTTTGAGTTGTTGAATGTTTCTTTTTTGCCATCCTCACAACTCAAAGCAGCAAAAGCGCATAATGACGATAGTAATATTGCTTTTTTGAACATTTATGCCTCCCTTGGGGTTCGTTCATGTCCTGGCCTTCACTGTTTGAGGAAATCCATTAAAATCAAACAGGCCGTGAACGATATTTGTAGCGCATCTTGTCTCTATCCGCAGAGCAAATATATACTAAGTCCAAATTTTCGAATTTTCGGATAGCGCTTGAAAAAGCATACTTCTATGATGCCCTATGTCAAGCTGATGATGACGCTTAAAGTCAGAAAAACAAAAGTTTTTATCAAAAAAAAGGTAATAATAGAAAAAAAAGTGGAAGTAGAAAAACACTGATGCTAGAAATGAACCATGAAGTTCAGCACAACTACTAGACGGGCAATTAAAATTACAGTGATTTCCATCGCCATTATCTGGGCAGTCTATATCTTCACCCTGATAAATTCCTTTTCAAGCATAATGATAGATGTGAGGATGTACGGCATTATTCCGCGGACTCTTATGGGCCTAATCGGGATCCCGTTATCGCCATTTATCCATGCTTCGCTACCTCACATTATTGGTAATACTTTCGCTCTCGCTGTATCAATGTTTCTGGTTTACAGCCTCTACCCCCGAAAAGCTGATGAGTTAACTTTCACCGTAATAATTCTCGGAGGAGCGCTTGTCTGGCTTGCAGCCCGAAGTGGAGTGCATATTGGAGCGAGTGGTGTTATTTTTGGCTATGCGGGATTTTTAATTGTCGCTGGCTTCACAGGTCGGCGGATTGTCCCCTTTCTCACAAGCATTGCAATCGTACTCTTTTATGGAGGCAGTTTGCTGTCCGGTCTCATGCCCTCACAGATGGTTTCCTGGGAAGGACACCTTCTTGGCGCCGTTTCAGGAATTAATTATGCTTGGTTTACAAGAAAGAGTAATAGTTAGTTAAACCGCTTCATGAGTATAACGATTGTGACTCGTTTTAAAGAAATGCTTCAGGAACGAGCCCCCTGTTTTCCTGTTCCTGCTACTGATTTCCTGTTTCACTGAAATTTAAACAGTAACTCAGGTAGTCAGGCAAACAGGATCAGGATTAGGTCATAAACATTCAACATCAAACCATAATTACAAATGGTTGATGAAAACATACACTTTTCCCGTTTCGATCCTTTTATTCCGCAAGCGGTCTAGTTAGTTAGTTAGTTACTGTCCTGAAATAGCCTGAAATAGGGTGAATTTGCCAAATCGGGCTTTTTTTCTGAATTAGTTCGCTCATGCACATTGTTTTCGCGACTACATTACGCATTTTATTGAAATTTTTA
>JAHJMN010000167.1 GCA_018821305.1 Myxococcota bacterium | reverse complement strand
ATTCAATTTTTGTCAAAATTGAGCATGTTTACGAAAACATGCTATTCAGAACACTACAATAATTTCAAGGTCTTCATTCTTAATGTCCTGTGATAAAAATAGTCGTTACCTTGAAAAGATCGTATTACAGGACATTAACTATGTAGTTTTCAAGCCATTTCAGTTCGTCTTCAGACAAGTGGTCTTTAAGTATCTCAACACACTGACGGTTGTATTGTTTAACCCAGTCAGCCTGAACTTCACTTAGAAGGCTGTAATCAATTAATTTATTATCAATCGGGAACCAGGTAAGATTTTTAAACCCAAGGAAGGCGGAAGCTTTTTCATCCGCCGGGCGATTTACCACGGTTTCATATACATTTTCAATGCGGATTCCGAATTTTCCCGGCTCATAGTATCCCGGTTCATTTGTGGTAATCATGCCTTTTTGCATGGCAACTCCACGGCACCGGTAAAAACTGATGGCCTGAGGACCTTCATGCACACCGGAAAACATGCCGACACCGTGGCCTGTTCCGTGACCGTAATTGAGACCCATATCCCACAAGGGTTTGCGGGCAAGGGTATCAAGTTGTTTTCCGCTTGTTCCTTCGGGAAAAACTGCCCGGGCGAGATCAATATGGCCCGCCAATACTGCTGTAAACATTGTTTTCTCGTGGGAAGTGGGAGTTCCGATAACCACAGTGCGCGTTATGTCCGTCGTTCCATCGGAATATTGCCCGCCGCTGTCTAAAAGGAATATGCCGTCTTTTTTGATGTCAACATCCGTCTCTGGTGTTGAAGTGTAGTGGACGATGGCACCATGAGGGCCGAAGGCGGATATTGTCTCGAAACTTGGTCCGTGAGAAAGGGGCATTTGACTGCGGAATTCATCAATTTTATTTGAAGCTTCGTATTCCGTTATTCTTACGCCGTTTTCGAGGCTTTCATACAGCCATTTGAAAAAGCGAACCAGAGCAACACCGTCTCGAACATGGCTTTTCCTCATTCCTTCAAGTTCTGTTTCGTTTTTAAGACTGCGCCAAAGGGGAACGGGGGAATCCACTGCTATGGCCCGGGCATTGTTTTTCAGATGACCCGAAATTCTGACGGTGAGGAAGTTGCGATCCATGAGGACTTTTGCATTTTTTTCAAAAAGAGATTCAAGGTCTTCATAGAACTGATAATAAGGCTGGAATTCTACGAGATTTCCAACGGTTTTCCAGGTTTCCTCTGAAACTTTATTTATACCGGTATATAGAAATGCATTGTCCGGTGTAACTATAAGATATGAAATGAAAAACGGGTTGTAATCGATATCGCTGCCCCGGAGATTTGTGATCCAGGCAATTTCATCAAGCCCCGCAAAAATCATTGCCGAGGCATTATTTTGAGCAATAAAACCGCGTATTTTAGTAAGCCTTGCTTCGGCACTTTCCCCGGTGAATTCAATTCCCAGGGGGAAAATAGTACTGTCGGGAAAATCAGGACGACCTTCCCATATGGAATCAATAATATTTTCTCGACTTGGTTTGAGGGAAATCCCGCCTTTTAAAAGAGTTGCCCCCAGTTCGCTGCAGGCGTCTTCGAGCATGATTTCACTGTCAAAACCCACAACGCTACCGGGTTTAAGGTTCGCAAGAAGATAATCAGATATGGAAATCACCCCGGGAGTCATGAGGCGGTGAAGTTCAATTCCGGTGCCTTCCAGTTCAGTTTCTGCCTGAATAAAATAGCGAGAATCTGTCCAAAGCCCCGCTTTATCCATCAAAATGACTGCATCGCCGGCAGAACCGGAAAAGCCCGTAAGAAAAGCCCGACGTTTCCAGTAGTCGGGAAGATACTCGCTTTGATGAGGATCCGTAGAAGGTACAAGCCAGGCATCAAAACCATTCCCGGCCATAATTTTTCTTAATTCGACAAGTCTGTTCATTTCCTTCTCCAACTTCCGTTTCAGTAACTATTTAGTTAATGTCCTGTAATACGATCTTTTCAAGTTTACGCCGATTTCAGGCACAGGACATTAAGAATGAAGACCTTGAAATTATTATAGTGTTCTGAATAGCATGTTTTCGTAAACATGCTCAATTTTGATAAAAATTGAAT
>JAHJMN010000166.1 GCA_018821305.1 Myxococcota bacterium | reverse complement strand
TTCTGACACGATGTCAATAGAAAAATCACTTTAGACCACTTGCGGAGTAATACGATTGTGACTCGTTTTAAAGAAATGCTTCAGGAATGAGCCCCCTGTTTTCCTGTTCCTGCTACTGAGTTCCTGTTTCCCTAAAATTTTTTTAACAGGGACACAGGTAGTCAGGAAAACAGGATCAGGATCAGGTCATTAACATTCAATATCAATGTAAAATTACAAATGGTTGATGAAAACATACACTTTTCACTTTTCGATCCTTTTAATCCGCAAGTCCTCTATAGCATTCCGCTGCGCGAAATTACCTACCTGATTGTCCCGATCCTGTTACTGATTCCCTGAATACCTGATTTTTTACAGGGAATCAGGAAATCAGGGAGCAGTACCAGTAGCAGGTCATTAACATTCAACATTGTTCTGGATGTTTAATTTTAAAAACATGTTTTCTTTATCTCAAATTTCTTCTCATCTGTTTTCTACCTTGTTTTCAAAATTAACTGCCGTATAATAGCCCGCTATGCCGATTTCTGCCTTTTTCCGATTTTTTATTTTTCTCACTCTGACCATTGTGGCCGTTAGCTGCAGTCCAGATAAGCAATCCAACCCATGCTATGGAGTTAACTGCTCCGAAAAAGGCACTTGTATTGTGGGTCCTTCCGGCGGTATCATGTGTCAATGTGATGAAGGTTATCATGCAGTTAGTCTCACCTGTGTAGAAAATGATCCGCCCCCGGAATTTATCACTACTCCAGATTCCGCAGGAACTGAAGGCAATGAATACGTATACAATTTTGAATGCGCAGGAAGGGATGTGAGTGTCACTTACAACGAAAACGATACCTGTGAAGGTTCACTTCAGGATAATGATGACGGCACTGGGACTTATTCATTTACACCCGGGGAAGAAACCGGCGATACAACCTGCCTTCTGGCCCTTAAATGCACCGATGCATATGGTATCAGTTCAGTACAGGAACTAACTATAACTATAGGAGAAATGAATTCGGCACCGGTAATTGAGAACCTGCCTCAGCAGATTGATGTTTTTATGACTCATGATGGTAGTTTTCAAGCAACAGCAACAGATTCCGACATTCCCAGTCAGGAACTCTCATGGGACCTTGCCGGTACTGATTGCCCCTTTGAAATCCACTTTGATGCTTCGGGGTTGATAAGTTGGACCTGCACACAGGCGGGAAGTTGCATAGTATCCATTTCCGTTACCGATGACGGCAGTCCAGCACTTTCCGTTTCAGATGACCTCACCGTCGTATGCATTGATAATCCACCGGAAATCACTTCCGAAGCACCTATTCAAGCCACGGAAGGCATGCAATACTCCTACTCAATAGAATGTGTGGACCCCGATGGCGATACTGTAGTCACATCTGTGAATATTCAAACGGATGATTGTGGCGGAATCATAGATAATAACGTTTACAAATTTGTCCCAGGCCCAGGTATTTCTTCATGCAACATCGGAATTGATTGTTCCGATGGCCGTTCGACAGATTCACAGGTTTTAACGGTAACTATTAATCCCTATGACGGAAATCTGCAACTGCGGATAGTTGCTGCTAATCTAACAAGTGAAAACTTTCAGAATTATGATCCCGGTCACGGCATTCGCATCATGCAGGGACTGGCTGCGGATCTCATTTTAGTTCAGGAAATGGGCTATCTTTCAAGAAGTGACACTGATTATAGATCATTCGCAATGATGCTCGTGGGAACCGAGTATTACAGCATTGACAGCACAGCCTTTCAACTTCCCAATGGAGTAGTCAGCCGTTGGCCGATTCTGGAAAGCGGCTGGCTTGACGACCCAACCCTCTCAAACCGGGAGCTTTTCTGGGCGATTATTGATCTCCCAGGTCCGAAAGACCTCTTTGTTTTCAGCGTTCATCTTCACACGGAACCGGTCATTGATCAGGTGATTGCCGCCCAAGTCATTGTCGATGCTGTAACTGCGCACAAAACCGCGAATCCCGGAAAGTACTACTATGTTGTTGGTGGTGATTTCAATGGAGAAACATCGGTCTCCACTGAAGGATTCGGCGCCGATGGGGCTTTTTGCATTTCAGATCCATTTCCCGTTGACGATAATGGAAACCGCTACACCAACTCACCACGTAATGCTCATTATGACTGGATTCTATCGGATTGCGATATGAGCTCAAGTCAGGTAAGCACTCAGTATGAATCCAGAGACGGTAACGACCCACTGGAATATCCTCAGGGTCATGTTTTTGATACAAGACTTTATACACAGGAAGTACTGGATGAGTACTTCTTCCCCGCTCTTACAACGGACAGCGCTGCGTTTCAAATGCAGCACATGGCAGTAATCAAAGACTACATCCTCCCCTGAAACCTATGCTTGCAAACAGGCTGTGTTTATCAGACCGCTTCATGAGTAAAAAAGATCTTGAAATGGAAGATGAGTTAAAAACTATGCCTTTTGCAATTATTGTTTGATATTAGATGTTTATGACCTGTTACTGTTCCAGTACCCTGTTTGCCTGATTACCTGTTAAAAAATCAGGAACACAGGAAATCAGTAACAGGAGCAGGGAAAACAGGGTCTTTTTCCTGAAGTATTTCTTAGACTAAGTTACTATTTTATTACTCTGCAAGCGGTCTTCAGGATTTTTCCATTTCACGGATCAGGGTGGAAATTTGGTAATTTATAGACTTCAGGGTGTCCAGACTTTTTGAGTTGTCCGCTACTTTTGCCGTATGCAAGACGGGAGCGCCGAGGAATACACGCCAGTTTGCTTTAAGGTTTTCGAGCCAGTCCGGAGAAGGTTCAAACCCATGGCTGCACTGAATAAGATCACCGCTGAATCCGTTGAGAAGAGTGTCAGCTTGCCACGGAGCCATAGGAAACAGGGAGCATAAAATAAAAATGCTTGTCCAGTGGGCCCACTTTTCCCGTTCAACATTTTTTTCAATTGTGATTACGGGAGAGATATCTGAAGATAATTCATTGAAAATACGAGCAAGTTTGACTGCTAGTCGACGATCCTGGCCACCAGGTAACGAAATCCATCCTATACCGTATTTTTCATCCCAGTCACAGCCGGAATTGACTGCCGTGGTCAGGTTACGATATACATTTTCCTGATTTATAATTAACTGAAGATTACCCGGCTCATTTTCTTTCTTGTCGAGAGGGCGGACTTCAATTTCAAGATCTGCCAGACGCAAAAGCACCGTTATCTCAGGAAAATGAACGATGGAAATATTTCTCAGAGTGAGCATAGTTGAGTTTATAAGCCATTCCAGAGTTGCAGAATCGGTTTTGTTGCTCAGGATAATACCGAGATCACCACCGCAGAAGCGACACTTCAAGCTTCCACTGCGGGAAATGTTCCGGGGAATGCGATTGACTTGACTACATGAACGGCATTCCACGTCTTTGTAGGAGTTTTTAACTTCATCAAGACGAGCATCGTAATTTGAGCGTGTCTCCGG
This sequence comes from Myxococcota bacterium, assembly GCA_018821305.1. Classification (GTDB taxonomy): domain Bacteria; phylum Myxococcota_A; class Polyangia; order HGW-17; family HGW-17; genus JAHJMN01. Next base: position 13,341 of record JAHJMN010000166.1, on the reverse strand, counting down.
ATCGAGAAGGATTTCCTTTGCTTCATTCAACAGACATAGTCGAATCTGAGCATGTTTCTTCAACTCAGACCCCAGGTGTTCAACCCTGTCAGGATGATATTCAAGAACTCGAGATTTCCATGCTGACTTGATAGCGTCGTCACTACTGTCTCTGGGAATGCCAAGAATTTCATAGTAATCAACAGTTTTCATAAAAATTGCTTCCTGAAGTTAATTCGTCCGTGTCCTGTAACTCGCTTCGAGAATCCAATCGGGGAACACGAAGTATGTATATTTTCGGTCATATTTGTGAAGTATAATAATGAAAAAAAAATAAAAATGTTGTAAAAAGATCGGACACAAAGAGGTTCCTGTATGAGCGATAATAACATGGATGATTTCTCTGATGGAAAAAAAACCGGTGAAGTGATTGAAGAAATTGCGTCTCTGGACGAAATTGTTGAAATAGATGAACTGATGCCAGAGGAAGAACCGGTAATAAATGAACCGAAGTCGAGGCCAAGCCCACCTCCTCTTCCCCCTCCTCTGCCTCCTCGTAAAACGGGCCAGGTTAAAGTTGTCATCAATAAAGCCAGTCCAGACACTGTATATAAAAGACCGGATATCAGCCGAATTGATGAATTTCTACAAGGAGTCAAGGAAGGGTTTAAACCCACCGATGTTGATTATTTCGTCAACCTGAGCACTGAAGAAAAGAATCCCTATGCAAGAGCTGTTTACCTGAATCAGGCTGGATGGTTGAGTGAAAAATCCGGCAATCCGGGCCAGGCGCTGAAGTATTACGCATCTTCTCTGGATGCTGACAAAACATTTATCCCAAATTTACGATCTCTACGACGAGTCCTTAAGATTCGAGGACTTCGGGAAAAAATCATCCCCCTGATGGAACTTCAGAACTCAACAACTGAAGATCCGGCGGAAAAAGCGGTACTTGAGTACCTCATGGCTGCGGAAAAAGATGCTCTGGGAAGCCCCACTGCTGAATCTCACTATATTAAAGCCCTTGAGTACAACCCATCACACATTCCCTCTCTTCTTGCCCTCGCCCGAAAGTATCTGATTTCAGGTATGATTTCTTCCGCAGCTCAAATTTTCGAAAATATTGCTGCCCTTTCCGGCGATGCCTCCCTTCAGTGTTCGATCCTCATGTATATCGGCCACCTTTATGAAAACGATGGGAATCATGAGTCATCAGAGGAGTTTTTCCGCAGAGCCCTGGGTAGTTTCGGCGGGCATTGGGATGAGATCTGGTTCAGGATCTATAATCTTGCCCTTAAATCCGGGGATCCATCAAAGAAACTCGATGCTCTCAACTCCCATGCTTCATGGTTGCTTGAAAATAGTATGAACGAGCAAGCAGAAGCGATAATTATTTTTATTTCGTGGCTCATTGAGTCTCAACATGATGCGTCCATGGCGCTGGAATACATAAAAACTGCCATATCCGAAACAAGTTCGGATAGTATTCACGGTCGGGCATATGATCTCGCCATCGCCTGCAGCAACTGGGACTTCATTACGTCCAGTCCTTACGCGTATATTGACGGATACATGAAACTGCTGGCAAAAGCCCACGTTGGCATTGCCGATGATGACGAATACCAACCGGAAAATTTGATTGATAAAAAGATAAAATTACTTCTTGTGGATAGGCTGATTTCTGACTCAGATGCCCTCTCTGAACTAGGCCGGATTCTTGAAAATGAAGAGGAAATTGCAGCTGCTCAATACCTTGGAGCAATTAAAGATTATCTGGCTGGGAGAACCAGTCAGTCTGTAGATGCTTCAATTGAAAATAATATTCCGGAAAATATACTGTTCAATTATATCAGAGCAGTAAATGAAAACAACTCAGTTCTTACTAACTTTATACTTGATAATGCAGATAAAACCCCTGAATCTGTCAGGCATTTCTTTTTAAAAGAATCTGTTTTCCGGAATATTTCACTTAAAAACAACCCCGATTCAGTAATCCCTGCTTTACAAAATATTATTGAACGAGAACCAGATAATAACCTCTTTAAGTTATTCAAATCCTTCACTGGTGGGCTCGCCTCACCTGAGTATTGTATTCAGTCTTTCCGGAATATTTCTGATTATCTTTCGGGAGATGAAAAACTGGCCTGCCTGCTTACTGCATTCTGGTTGGAATACAAATCGGGGCAGGATCCTGATTTTAATTCAATTTCTGAATTTGAATCCAACCCGGATTTTACGCAGGCCGCTTGCGCTCTTGCTCTGGCAACTGGAAATATAGACAAATATAACGATTTCATTAAAATTTCAGCGTCTTCTGGCAATGAACTAGCGGTTCTTGAACATGTGTTTTCCCAGTCTTCAGATACTGCTGGTATGAAAGATGCTTTTGAATATTCTCATTCGCCTCTTATTTCCTGGTGGAAGTGGAATCTACTTCGTAAAGACCGTGATAGTAAAGAGGACGTTCTTCCATCTTTTGAAGATTTCATCAATTCCATGGAGTCAATGCAGGACACAGCGCTGATCCGCCTCGCATGTGAAACTGCAATCTTTGATGAAAACTCATCTGTTTCACACCTGAACAGAGCCCTGCAATTGTCACCGGAATCAGCTCTTATCTACCAATTACTTTACTACTACAGTTACAGAACTGATGCTCTGTCTTCTATTTCAAGACAGATTCCCGAAACATCCCCCGTTTGGGTGAAACTTGCTGTTCATTGCCCAGACGCGGTTTCAAACAGCATGCCCGAAAGTATAGCAGCCATTCAGGCAATTGAGCAGGGAGGCGACATCTATTCTCTACCTGCAGCAGAAATCCTTAATTACATTTACCTCAGGGATAATATGAAGGATGAGCGTCTTGAGCTTGTTAAGCGAAGAAATCCTGACAGGGCGCAATATATTGATTTTATCGACAATTTATTATCTGGCATACAAAACGCAGATGTATCGCCTGAATTTGACGCATTTGTAAATCCTGTTGAAGCCCTGTCCTCAACTTTAACCACGATTCTCGGCCCCCTTGATGATGATCCTGAATACCAATCATGGATTTCCCTTTCCAAAGAAATCAAGGGCAAAGCAAAAAAATGCATTGAAAACCGCCCGATGGACGGTAATTACAGGTTGCCTTCCCTCCTTGCTTTCAGGCGATTATTCCGCTCCTGCGATTTTACATCAATTGAACTTTTGATGAAACTTATCGATGAGTTACCGTTAAACTGTGAACTTCGTCGAAAGATCCTTCAGGAAATAACCATTATTTCTCAGGACTCAACTACTCTTATTTCTGCTCTGTGGAAATTAAATCAGGAATTTCCCGGTGAAGAAGAATATTTAAAAAATGCCTTCATAGTAGCTATGGAAACCGATGATCTGAATCTTAAAGCTGTAATCTATAATTCAGTAAGGTATTCAGGGCTTCCCGAGGATGACTATACTGAATTAGAAACGATTCTGCAGGAAATGGATGATCCGGATAATCCCGAAAACTGGCCGGAAATTCTTAAACCGGATTACCGGTTTAACTGCCAGAAAGAAATCGACTTCTCTGCAATTGATAGTTTTGAAGCAGATAGTATGTACATCAAACTCATCGAAGAGGACGCCGTCTTACTTTCCAATCTTCATTATGAGCATGACAAACCCATATGGTTGAGAGAAGCTGCTCGACTCTATATTGCAATGGGCGAAAAAGGCCGTGCATCCATCATGGAAGAAGTTGAGGAAGTATCACCGCTCAATACTTTCCTGAAGTTATCCATGGCCCTCACAAACCATGATCCCGACGCTGTATTTACTCATCTGAAGACCCTTTATAGTTGCAGTCCTTTCATTTCTGCATTTTCCGGTGAGTACCTTCTTTCCAGTAACATGGACCTTGAATTTCTGGACGATTCTCCCGGATCAAAAAGAATCAGGGGAGACCGGCTTGCCGCCGAAGGCAATCTGGAAGACTATATTAGAACCACTACCGAGGCAAGTGACCCGGCAACCATTTATGCGACGGCACTCATGGGGCTCGACGCATTCCCGGAAGATTCGTTTAATAAATTCCGACAATTACTGTCTACAGACTTCAGTCAGGGCAGTTCATTCCATCTTCTTTTTGCTTCAGATGATGACCGGGCAAAAGGCTTTTCAAGATACAATCAACTTTATCCGGATGATTTTTCAACTCTTCTTCTACTTTTATCCGGTCAAACACCGGCTCAACTCACTACGGATCCTGCAGTTTTATGGTCAGCTTATGATTCTGATCTTACGGATTTCTCAACGTTCATTTCTTTTATTAAAGACCCAAATCTGAAAGCCAGAGTATACGCTGCTTTTCTGTTTAATAATATCGAAACTGAGTTTGATCCTGCCGTTGTCGAACGTTCACTTATGCCTGAAGTTACGATCTTTGAAAACAGGCGTATTCAGCAGATGTCGGCGGAGGATCGCCACAGTTTTCTTCGAATCAGAACAAGCACATCTTCCAATGAATATCTTCGTATCTGGTTCTCGGACCCCGGGGAATACGACTGGAATGAAAATCTTCTGCGACTTTTTGAATACGTCCGGTGTCTACTTTCAGACTATAATTTCATGACTGCTCCGGATTTGAGCGCCATCGAAAATCCTGAAATTCTAAGCAATGCCATCGCCTGCTGGAATCTACTCCGGGGCAATGAAGGTTTTTCACATCTGGCTACTCCAGCCATAAGACGATTCAAAGCTTTCGTAGAAAATGATTCAAACGCCCTTATTTCAGCTATCGACGATGAATTATCTATTACTGAATACTTTGAGAAAGAGCTTGGATTTTTCAAAACGGTGCTAATCCGGGAGTCCGACGGCACAGCAACAATATTCAATGCCGTTCTAAGTGAGAAAAATGGAATTTCCCAAGCGTGGGAACCTGTTATAAATACTATAAGTTCTGCAATCAAACCTTTTTTAGCAATCAGGTGCATGGTTGCAGCGGATCTTCAATCTGATGAGCTGGTAGACAGCATAATTGAACATATTCCCGATGATATCAGGAATGATTTCCTCTACCGTTTTTACAGGCGGAATGGGGATCTGGACATGCTACACCAGATAAATAAAACTACTCTGGACCTCAAACCCGCGGAACTTCTCAGAAAAGTACTCAATTCCAGCCTGGTTTCCGAAAGTGCCTATAAAATATTATGGAAGTCTTCATCGGAGATTTGTAAAACAGTTTATCTTAAAATTGCCTGGGAGAATCAACATTTTGCGGATCTCACGGCAATACAACTTGAGGTAATGGACAAAGATGACTCCACTCTAAAAATGAAGAGCGATGCCTTCCGCAACATGGCCCTTATTGATGAGTATGGACGCAACGATTTTGAAAATGCCATGTTCACCCGGTATGCTTTTGCCGGGTCAGACACTGAAGATATTTTCAATCTTCTTCTTCTTATAGCTGACAAACGAAACAATTCGGATCTAGTTGGTGAAGTTGAATTATTAAAACAAGTTACCAAATCAATCCCCGTGGAACTGGACAGAAATGGGTTTATTGCGGAGCGAATCAGGCTTGAAGATCTTGCTGGAATGCCACTTCCAGCGTCGGCGGAGTTTGATGAAATCAGGGATTTTATTATTTCAAATGGCGAGATTCTTTACTGGTGGTATCTAAAAACAGGAACAGATTTCCCTGTGGATATTGAAGCTTCCTGGTATACAAATGATCCCCGGTCTCGCAACCCATATTTATATCGCATTGCTTCTGCCATTGCCGACTCAAATCCGTCTCAGGCTCTTCAGTTATGTGCGGAAATTCTAAATTCCTCGGAAGTTGATTTGATCCATGTTCTTAATCTCTCATTAATTCTCACTGCAGAAGAAAAATCTTCAGATACAGCATGTGCGATTATCCAGAGAATGATCAATTCCACTGTACCCGGTTCTGATGCGAGGTATTTTAGCTATCTTACCGCAGGTCTTATATCAGAACACTGGGGTAATAATGTTCAAGCTGCGTCTAATTTCTATTCCTCTGCTATGGATGAAAAACCATCGTCTATTGAAGCATTCTCTGCTCTGCGTCATGCTCTTGATAAGACTGAAAATTATACCATGGCCGCTGGAGTTCTGGAAAGACGGCTTGAGTTTATTTCTGAACCGGCAGAAATCCTTACGCTTCTTGAGGATCTCATCGATATTTATTCGCACAAGGTTAACAAGATACCCTTTGCTGTCATAAATATAAAAAGATATCTTGAAATAGCGCCCACTGACCTCGAGTACATTTACAAACTGGCATCTATTTATAATAAACAGAATAATGAAACTGAGGAAACAGCTGTTTTAGAAATGGCTCTGAAGTGTGAAACGGATCCTGAAAAGCTTTCCGGGTCGTATATCCGACTCGGTTCGATTTTTGAGAAAACTGACACTCAGAAGGCCATCGGATTTTATATGAAATCCCTTGAACACAAACAAAAAGAAGAGCTTTTCTACAAACTTTATGAGCTTTATGTCTCTACCGGAGACTACCGCAATGCGGTCAGATCCCTGAAACGTTACATTACAGGACTTAACAATACCGAAGAAAAAATCAAACAAACTGTAGTTTTAGCGGAAATTTTTGAAAAGCATCTTTCGGATAATAAAAACGCTCTGGCCTGTTATACAGCGGCAGTGGAGTTGGATAGTTCCAATATTGAAGCAATAAAGGAACTTGTTGGCTTTTTTAATCGCACAAACGATCGCATGAGCCGTAATGTAAAATTGGACATGTTATGGGTTAACGAACGCAACCATGTGTCCGGGCCGAAGAGTGGGAAAAACATATGCAATATATGTAATTTCCTGGAATTCAAGCAGGAGCATGAGAAAGCAAAAATTCTAGCTGATGTTGCCTCCGGTTGTGGTGTTGAAAAGTCAGACCTTCCTGTCAAACCGTCCGTTTCAGTGATTGATTTTTCCAGTCTCGAAAAAATACGATCCATTTTCCAGCATCCTGTTCATGATGCTCACCTCAGGCTTCTGGCGTTTATAAACTCTGAAGCCCGAAAATATTATAAAGACATCTATAAACGATTGATTCCTCAGGGAGCAACAAGACTTAAAAATGTTCCATCGGAAATCAATGACGCCCTTGGAGATGTTCGGTTTTCGGAAATATACTCGGCAGATGTTGACTGTATGTTGATTCCCATGGATTCTCCAGTTCTGATTCTTAACAGGAAGTTACTTGAGAAAGGCTTGTCATCGGAAGCCTGGCGGTTCATCCTGACACCGCTTACAGTATTTTACACAACAGGCCCATCACTGCTCTATGCTCTTGGGAGCAATGAGGCAAGGATGCTCCTGTGCAGTATCATCAAGCACACTTTCCCGGAAAAGGATTTTGATGTAAGCGATCCTTCACTCTTCGGAGAATACATGAAACTGACAGGGAAATTATTCTCCCGCATGGATCGCAGTACCTATGCCGGATATATTATCGAAATTGGAGAAATAACACCGGATATCGGGTCTAAAATCATTTCCTCAATGGAAAAAGCTGCCGATATTCTTGGATATTTTGCCACAGGTTCATTTGCCGGATGTATGGAGGCCCTTGGAGCCCTTGACAAAAAAGATAGACTTGAAAATCTAATCCGCTTTATTGTAACTCCTCAACACTTTTCCGCTCGGGAAGAAGCTACCCGAACGGACATGACTTTCAGGTAATACTATGACTGATCTGAACAAAAAACTTAAAATTTATGGAATGGTAGACGTACTCTTTGCAATTATCTATTTGATTATTTTTATTGTCCTGCTTCCTGCCCACGATACCCTTGCAAAAGTATTTACCGTAGGTTTCCCGGTCATCCTTCTCGGTTGCGGAACTGCAATGATTTTCAATGTGAAATACTCCAGAGAAATAGGTCTTGGGATAGCCTCACTTTTTATTATGATTTGCCTGTTTTCCATTGCATTGCTCATGTACACCATAGGCTATTTCAAGGGGATTTACGGTCCTATTGGTCAGGGAATAACAATTGTAAGCTGGCTTGCCATTGCTCTGGTTATTGAAATGTTTGGAATCTGGCCCTTTTTCCAGTTAAAAGCTTTATGGCGACACCCGGAAAGTACTGGGGAGAAACAGTCATGACCTGGAAAAAATATCAGTTATACCTGATTATTGCTTTCGTTTGCGTTCCTGCGCTGGCATTTCTCACGGGTTTTCTCGTGGCAAAGCAGTGGCCTGCGAAAGAACCGACATCGACTTCAAAGGATCATCTCATACGTATATTTGTCGATGCAAAATCCGGTACTAAAACGGAAATTCCCGAAACCGGCGACTTCAAGAGATCCTTTCCCGGTCCGCTTTTTGTGACGGTAATTCACGGAGGACAAATCCATTTCCGGTGTGATGAAAAAGCGTCCCCCCTGGGAAAAGCTGCTCAAATATGTCGGGATAAACTACTTGCAATGCCTGGTTTGCCAAAGCAAGCTAGAGTCCGGATCGATCTTGAGCTTTCACGAGTTAAGATTCCCGAAATAAAGCATTTGCGCCGGTTACTCATTTTGCCGGGAATTGAAGCCCTGGCTGGGGAATATAAGGGTGAAGTTAAATATATCCTGCCGGACGAAATGTATCTCCATGGCTTTTTAACAGGAGGAACCCCACTTAAGTTCATCAAGGATCTTCGAATCGGAATTGACTTCAACAAGATGGAGAATGAGCTTTATGAGCGCCTTGGAGGATGGCCGCAACAACTCTACCGCGTTAAATTAATGAGTATTGTAAATGGTTATTCAAACCCCTACACGAGGCATGAAGTTCTTCGCGGGAATTTGAAAGACGCACCTTTGGTAACTGCTGATACAGTTTATAAAGCGGCAATTGCTGGTGGGGACTATATGCTCCGCTCTTTAATTAAAGATAGTAAACGCAACGTCCCCTGCAGAGGTCTTTACTGCAGGATTAACTCGTTTCGCACAGCTAAGGGTCAGTTCGTATATAATTACTGGTTGACTAAAGATGGGGCAGACTGGCAGAGCATTCAGTTTTATAATCTTCCACGACACGCAGGTACAACGTATGCTCTGGCAAATCTCTACAGAATAACAAAAATTAAAAGATTCGGAGATGGTGCAAAAGAGGCCATCGCATATCTGAATAAAATGGCTCAGGGTTCATGTAAAGGCCCTGGCTTCCGCTGCGTCGCCGTAGGTACAAAAGCATCTCTCGGCAGCAGTGCACTGGCCCTTGTAGCTATCACCGAATATGTCCTTGCAACCAACGATTCAACCTATGATGAGTTCGGAAAATCCCTGGCAGAATTCATGCTTTACATGCAGCGGTCCGATGGGAGTTTCAAACATCACTTTGATGCAAAACTCCAAAAACCCGATGAAGTAACCGTGGATATGTACTACTCCGGTGAGGCATCTTTGGCTCTGGCAAAAGCTTACAATGCATGGAAAGACCCACGCTATCTGAAAGCCGCTGAAAAGGGTGTTGACTGGCTCACGGGAAAACAGATGAAGCAGCTGCCTTTCCGCTTTGGATTCGGTGAAGAACACTGGACATGTCAGGCGGCAGGAGAACTACATCCTCATGTAAAGAAAGCCCAATATGTTAATTTCTGCATAAATTTTGCCCGATATATCGGCAGGCAGCAATGGCGTGATGGGGAAACTGCTTTTAATGATTACATCGGTACTTATGGTTTTTCTCCCGTCATACCTGCTCATTCCAACGGAGCCGGGTCCAGAACCGAAGCAAATGTTTCAACATTTGAGCTGGCGAAAGCATTCGGCAAAGATACATCAGAAATTCGTACTCAGATTAAATATGCCCTCGGACATATTATCCGTGTTCAGAGAAACCCTGAAAACTGCTGGCTTTGTGCAAACCCTGAATATGCTACAGGAGCAGTTCCGACAAGCCCCGTACAGTTGGATACTCGCATTGATACAGTACAGCATACAACCTCAGGTTTAATACGAGCCTGGGCAAGCATATATAAATGAAATATTGTCCCAAGTGCAATGACACATGGTCGAGTGATCTCAATTTCTGCCCCTTTGACGGCTCAGTTCTGTCTACGGGCCAGCAAGGCACGGTTGCTTTATATGATCCACGCATTGGACTTCTGCTTGACGGCCGCTACCGAGTTCTGACCCCGGCGGGAAATGATATTTTCTCCGAGCACTACACCGCAACGCATGTCACTCTTGGAAAAAAGTATCGGGTTAAATTTCTTCGCAGTTCATTGCTCGAAAGCAGCCGTTACCGCAGCATTTTTCTTGATCTTGCTCGTGTCCGGTCCAGGTTCAATCATCCCGGAATTGAAAAAACTGTGGATTACGGAATAATCGAAAATAGACTTCCGTATATTATTACGGAATATGTTGAAGGTCAGACACTTACGGACTTTTTAAAAACCAGAACCCTGACACTTTCAGCTGCCAAAGACTTATTCTTAAAAATTCTGGATATAATGGAGTATGTCCATTCTGAGGGTTATTTGATCCAGAATATTCACCCGTCGAACATCCAGATAGTCTCCAGCGTTGGCAGCGACCCCCAGCCCGTTTTCGGCGATGTTGGAATGATTCGAACCAACATTATGAATCCCCGTGGCAAAATTAGTTTCATCGGCATTCCGGAGTTTCTACCTCCGGAAATCATAACAGGCAGCGAGCCTTCAAAAGAAAATGATTTCTACCAGGCCGGTCTGCTGGCATACTACCTTTTATCCGGAAAAACCCCTGTTTATGGGAAAAATCTTGATGACGCACTTATGATGGATAAAAGGCGCCAACTTGCCTCAAGCTTACCGGAAACTGCAACACCGGAAATAAAAAGCCTCATCCGCCAACTACTTGAAGTAAATCCGGAGAAGCGCCTTTGTGATTTTGAAAAAATCCGAAACATCCTTTCTCCACCCAAACCGAGAAAATCCATTCCGTATATTTTTTATATTCTTCCCGTTGTCTTCGCCGTTACACTGATTTCAGGGTTTATCATTTTCAGGAAAAAAGATACGAAACACATCACACAGGCTCCGGAAAAGCCTCCCACGATGCCTACAGTAATAATAAAACCGGAAGTTACATCAACTAAAGAACCCTTAACGAGAACTGATTTCGTTGTAAAAATTGAAACAATTCCAACCGAAGCAACAATCCAGACTCCGGATAATAAATATATAAGCCCCGCGGTAATCCATGTGAAACCGGGGACTCAACTGAAAATTAAAATAGTAATGAAAAATTATCAGGATAAGGAAATAATATTATTACCGTCCAGTGATGAAAAATTGATCATTCATTTGAAGCCTGAAGAAAAAACTCCCGGACGGAAAGTCACTCATGAAAAACCGGCAATGAAGCCCTCAAAAGGAAATACCGATGAGCTTATCGATCCTTTTAAAAAAAACTGAGAACCGGGAATCATGCAGGAACAGTATTGTTTTTTTCAAAGCCTTGAACTATGACTCAATGGACCTTTCTGTAGCCTAATCCTACGGAAACGAGAGTACCCAATGTCTGAGCATAATAAATTCAGTGGTCTGGATCGAATTCCCAGTAAAGAGGATTTCGCCATTGCCTTCAATGAAGGTGTCGCTTCGGACCCGGTAAATCCAACAAAAGTTGGCATTAAAAAATCCAGTAACACCATCTCCGATCCTTTTATTGGAAGAACGATTCAAGGAAAGTATAAAGTTGAAAAGCTTCTTGGCGGTGGAGGGATGGGAAATGTTTACCTCGCCACTCATAATGTAATCGGTAAACAGGTAGCGATTAAGGTTCTTCACCCGGAACTTACTAAGAAATCAACCATCGGAAAACGATTTTTAAGGGAAGCAAAAGCGTCATCCAGCATCAATCATGAAAATGTAGTTGATGTCATGGATTTCGGTGAAACTGAAGATGGTTATGCATACATGGTCATGGAATTTCTTCAGGGAATTGAACTGGGGAAATACGTTCACGAAAAAGGAATCATAAACTGGCAGGAAGCACGAGATATTATTATTCAGGTGTGTCGCGCCCTGGCTGCGGCCCATGCTCAGGACATTATTCACCGAGATATTAAACCATCCAACATTTTCCTTATTGAGTTCGCCGGCAAAAAGAACTTTGTTAAATTAATTGATTTTGGCATTGCAAAAGTCGGGCAGGAAGATGATGGGGAAAAGATGACCAAAACCGGCACCATCATGGGAACTCCCGATTACATGAGTCCCGAGCAGGCCGGCGGAAAAGAACTCACCAACCGCAGCGATATTTATTCTACGGGAATTATTCTATATGAGTTGGTAACGGGCATGGTCCCCTTTGATGGGGACAGTTTTATGGCGGTACTTTCGAGGCATCTTTTTGATGAGCCACCAAGGCCAAACCTCCGAAACCCCAAAGCTGATATCCCAACTGCTCTCGAAAATATTATTTTGAAAGCTCTGGAAAAACGCCCCGAGGATCGATTCGCTTCCATGAATGAATTCATTGAAGCCCTGGAATCAATCAAGGATACAGGGGAAGGAAAAACGATTGTTCTCAATTCGGTGAAGCGAAAACGCAATCAAATGCTCAGTAAAATCGCTCTGGCAGTTCTTTTCACTGCTGTTTTCGCCGGGGTCTTCGGGTTTCTGGCCATGAATAAAAAACATAAAATAATCCCCACCCCGGATTTTGAACCTTCCATTGTAAATTTCGATACGATGAACCTGAAACCAGTTGTTGAAACTACGGAAATCAACATAATTACCGATCAGAAGGATGCCGAAATCATACTCGAAAATGGAACCATAAAAATAAATGGGAAAGATGGCCCTCTTCAACTCGGAAAAGGGACAGTCCTTGGACGCACTCCTTTAGAAAACTATCGGCTGATCAAATCATCAGAAAAACTCAGTCTGCGCATTATTAAAACCGGTTTCGAACCTCTTATAATCTCCCTCGTACCTGACACCAAAGTCAGAATTGAGAAGACGATGACAAAGAAGGTCGAAAAGGCCCCCACCATGCGCCCGGTGCCACAGACAATGAAACCTGAAGTCATGAAACCATCTGAAAATGTAGACGATAACAGCGGTGAACTTCTAACTCCCATGTTCTAACCCCAGCGAAACGTAGTGAGCGGCAAACTAACCGCAAATTTAAGCGCAACGAAGTGAGCAACAAGCTCTGCGTAAATTTCAGCGAACAAAGTGAGCGACAAATTTACTCATTGAGCGGAATGTAATGAGCGACAAGCTCTGCGTAAATTTCAGCGAAACGTAGTGAGCGACAAGCTCTGCGTAAATTTCAGCGAACAAAGTGAGCGACAAATTTACTCATTGAGCGGAATGTAATGAGCGACAAGCTCTGCGTAAATTTCAGCGAAACGTAGTG
>JAHJMN010000165.1 GCA_018821305.1 Myxococcota bacterium | reverse complement strand
GGAGTCGAAAAGATAAAGAAAGTGAGTCCCTTCTCCAGTCCTAAAACTGACAGTCCTTTATGGCGTCTGAAACCTAACTTCCTGTCAGCAGAAAAAGAGAAAAGAATCGTCATGTGGAAAAAGTGGAAATCCTTCCAAATCTCATACCGCATTGCGTTCGATGAATTCCGCAACGGAAATCGGGATGTTGAGTTCCCGCTAGGTACCTACAAGATGCGCCTCCAGCAAAACGTCCGTATTTCCCTCGAGCACGTCATCTTCGAAATATCCCCACCCTTCGAGTAGAATCCTGAAGTACCAGTGATAACCGAAAACCGCTAAAAAGACGGACAGGTGTATCTAAAGCCTCGATTTCAGAGGATTTGAGGATACTTTCAGCCCGCAAACGAAACCCAAATCCGAAGAAAACCACCCAAAACCAAAATCCTCAAAACCCTACCCAGACCACAGAAATTCAATATAAAAAATCAACCCGGGTGGGGGATTTACGTAATTCTGTGTTTTATGATCCGTTCATTCACCGTCGACGTTTTCACACCATTTTAGTATATTCTCTATTTTGTCTTTATCACTTGTGCGATATGTGGACCATTCTAATTCATTTGAAAAAGGTTGACCATCATATGTGCATATACGTATTCCAATAAAATTTTCAGAAAAAATATCTTTTATTAGATGTTTTTTAATAAAAAGTCTAAAATCTAATCTTATATAATTCAATTCCGTATTATAACTAAATATTTTATAACCACCTTTTAATTTATGGTTAAATAATATTGGCATTTTTTTTAAATTATATGTGTTACAATTGTAGCATATCATATTGCTTATACTAGCATAATTTATGTTTTCAGTAATTACTTCATTTATTACTCTACAATCAACCCAATAATAATTAGGAATTTGCTGCTTTAGCAGTGAAGGATTGAGAGACTTGTCATTACCATAATTAATATTTGCCTGATAAAACCCTTTAAATAAAGTAAAGTTATTACCAAATAATAACTGCATCAATCTTTCAGAAAAAAGGCCAAGAATAAATGAACTGATATTTGAATTTATTTCAACAAAGTCCGGCCATAGTTTGCTTTTCTTTTCGGGATATACACTAAATATTATTTCATAAGGTTTTGTATCTATGAAATTTTCATAAAAATATTGTTCAGAATAACGGTTGCATACTGGGCACTTTAATTTTATACCTGGAATAATAATATTGTTATCAATTAAAACAGTAACAAACTTCTCCGAAAATTCGGGCCCCAGCTCAAAAAATAAATTTGTAAAGTTATTCATAATTACCCCCTATTTTACTTACCAATTGCTCTTCTATACTTAATAAAAAGGTCATCTAAATCTCTTTTTAACTGACTACAATTACCACTTATTCCACCATTATTATTTTTATAATTGTTTAACAATTCCTTTTGTGCATCAACATGCCGAGCACCTTTAATTTTTATGCTATGTAAGTCAGAATGCTGTTTATCTGACATTCTAACCATATTACCACTAAGATTCGGATCTAAATTTGGACAAAGACATAAAAGAACAGCATTAGTAACCATATATTTATGATGCTGCTGCATGTGAATACCCCAGATGGTTCTAAAAAAATCATTGGGGACTAATCTTCTATTAACAGAATTACCTTCATCTACTCCTTTCTGTCTTGATGTTTGAATACATTTAATATAACGCCCACTTGTTTTTGTACCTGATTGAGTTGTAGAACTAGATTTCGTTGTTACTTTACTTGCATTCATCACATTTTCAGAGTGCCATTCAGCAGCTTGTAAGTTGGCACCTTTAGCATATAATAATATTGTTTCACGTATAGCGTATTGCAAAGCTCTTTTAAGCGCCCACTTTCCTAGTACTACGAATGGAATTGCTATAGCTCCAGTACTTGAAGGATTATTCACAGATGAGTTCTTATTATTTCCTTCAGAATTACGGATTCTTGGTTTAAATATTATAGCGCGACTACCGTTCCCAGTAGTATTAACTTGTGTTGCTGTATTTGGGTTAGGGGCTGCTACTTCATCTTTTGCAGCTTTTTCATCAGCGGCTGCTTGTTTATCAGCGGCTGCTTGCTTTTCTTTTACTTTCGATTCCTCTGAATCAGCAGGGGTATCATCCAGCCCATCCGGGTCCACGAACTTCCACGGGTTATTTCCGGCGTAGTGGTAGATGTTCTGGTCCTTCTCCGCATTCTTCGCGGTGCTCACCAGATGCAGGGTGTCGGGGCTCAGCCACCTTCCCAGTTGTGGGTTGTACCACCTTGCGCCGAAGTACATGATGCCGAGGTCGACTTCCAGTTCTTTGCCTGTGAAGCCGTAGGGATCACGGAAGCCGGTCTCGCTCTTTTCTTCTAGAGTGCTCTCGCGAAGCGAAGCACTCGGGACGGCGCCGTAGGGTAGGTAAATGGTGATGCTTTCGGCGTCGCCGGCATCGTTTGAGATGAGGGAGGCAGTATCGAGGTGATCAGGGTGCATCCAGCGACGGGTGAAGGCAGAGTCGCTTCCGGTGTTGTTCCAGTCGAGACGAATCAGCTTTTTTGATCGCCGCTTAGGCGAATTTAAATACTCAATTGCGGGTTCCGGGGAAAACTCGGAGTAATGATCGGATTCAGGAAACGCTGGGGCTGTGGAAACTGGTGATTCAGGATCAGGAAATAATGATGATTTTTCTGATATTCCAGCGGGAGTCACAGATTCAATTTCAGGGCAAAAACCACCTGATACGCTGCAGTGGTTTGATTCCAGAACTGATAATGTGGATGCTCGTCTCATGGCGTTATTGCTAAAATAATCGAGAAACGCACTTTTATCAAGTCTGAAAATTAAAGAAAATAATCGATTCTCGAATATTTCACTTTCCATAAACCACTGAATTCTCACAACCGACGCCTGAATGAGAATCAGCTTCGCACCCTCCGCGTTCGTCAGAACG
>JAHJMN010000164.1 GCA_018821305.1 Myxococcota bacterium | reverse complement strand
GGCCCGCGTTTTTTGCTTTGCAAAAGAACGCTACACCATCTTGTGTGTGCTTCGCTTTGCGAGAGCACACTGGATGCTTTTTCTATGATTCTGAGTGGCATTTCCGTCACCTCCTTTGGTAACGAAAACCCAACTGGCTGCAGGGCATCTGTCAACGACTGAAACCCCGAAGGGGCGCCGGAGGCGGTCTTGACAGGTGTCATGCAGTCAGGTATTCGAAAACGGCAAACAAAGGAGGCAACGGAAATGCCGGTTCTGAATTGAAAGCTGTCTTAATGCCACAAAAACACTTACCTTCAAAGTAACCACCCCTGCCCCTGATTTCCTGATTTCCTGATTTCCTGTCTCCCTGAAATTAATTAATTTACTATCGTATTACCTCGAAAGCGGTCTAATCAGGCAAATTTACTAATAAGGTTTTTTACCTGCTCGGTTTTTATGTTGTGGAGGGAGAGATCTGTTCTGTGATGTGTGACTTCATCCCAGGGGCTTTTTGAATTGCGATATATCACGCCAAGGGGAATGCGATCGGATGGAGTTAAAACAAGATTCAGTGCAGCCATCTGATCTTCGGGGTTCCACGTGTCGTCAAGCAGATACGTGTGTTCATTATAAAATTTGTACGTATGAACGTGATCCCAGGTGACGCAGGGCTGCAGAATATTTACATAACTGAAACCCCGGTGAGAAATGGCCTGCTTGAGTATTTCAACCATGTGTTTCGTGTTTGACGAAAGAGTTTGAGCTACAAAAGCAGTGCTCTGGCTTACCGCCAAAGCAAGGGGATTCATGGGCCGTGAAGCCACACCTTCGGGATTTACTTTTGTAATTGTTCCCGCATCCGTTGTGGGAGATGCCTGACCCTTGGTAAGACCGTAGATATGATTGTCATGGACCACTACTGTAATATCCACATTTCGCCTGAGACCATGAATAAAATGATTACCGCCTTCTCCGTAAGCTCCGCCGTCACCGGCATGTACAATGACTTTCATTTCCGGGGATGCAATTTTAATTGCCTGAGCTGTAGCTACTTCCCGGCCGTGAAGTCCGTTGAAAGTATTTACGTTCATATAATGAGGAAGTTTTGGAGCCTGTCCTATGCCAGTACAGATAATCACTTCGTGTGGAGCGAGGTTGAGATCCACAAGAGCCTGCTGAACTCCACCAAGAATGCCAAAATTACCACAACCGGGGCACCATGCCCGTTCAAAATTACTTTTATAGAGGTCTAAAGATACCTGAGTCATTATTTAACCTCACTTTCGAGAGAGCGCACAAGTTCATCAGTATTAAAGGGTCTTCCCGTTACTTTCCGGATTGTGCTGTCAACAGTTTTTAAAGCGATTTCACGGATAACACTTTCAAGTTCGCCAGAGACGGAATTCTCAACAATAATGGTTTTCCGGGCTGTTTCCATGTACTTGACGAACATTTCCGGAGCGAGGGGCCAGAGCCATTTGAAAACAAGCATGTTCACATTTATTCCGGCACTTCTAAGTTTCGCCACTGCTTCTTTTACAACACCGGTCGTGCTGCCCCAGGTCATTACAAGGGGTGCATCACTGTCTTCACCGTCAAAAACAGGCGCTATCGCATTAGCCATGACGGTTTGCATGTGTTTTTCCCGTTTTTCCACCATGGCAGCGGCAATGTCCGGTTTCTCCGTAAGGTGACCATATTCATCGTGTTCATCGGAATCCACAATAACAAGATGTTTTGAATGTCCCGGACAAGCCATGGGGCTGATCCCATTTTCCGTAAGGGCAAAACGCTTGTAATCGGAGATCTTTTCCAGATCTTCCGCTGTAAGAATATACCGTTTGGAAGAAATTTCCGGTTCAAAGTCTTCGATAACTTTGTATGAATCCTGCAGGTGCTGGTCCGTGAGAACAATAACAGGAACCTGGAATTCTTCTGCTATATCAAAAGCATTTCGCGTAGTTTCATAAGCGTCTTCAACGCCGCAGGGAGCTAAAACTACTTTCGGGAAATAACCGTGACCCGCATGAATGGCCATTCTTAAATCTCCCTGCATTGTGCGTGTGGGAAGTCCCGTAGCGGGCCCCGGTCGCTGAGCTATGACGATTACTGCGGGAGTCTCGATCATTCCAAGGAGTGAAACTCCTTCAACCATGAGTGCAAAACCACCGCCACTTGAAGCTGTCATGGAACGAGCTCCGGTATATGCGGCTCCAGCGACCATATTAATGGCGGAAATTTCATCTTCCGCCTGTTCTACGATTATACCTGTTTCCGAAGACCACTGACTCAAGTTTGTCATGATGGAAGTTGCGGGGGACATGGGATATGCACTCATAAAACTGACGTTACCTGCAACGGCCCCAAGACTCAGCATTGCGTTTCCACTGATCCACAATTTTTTCGTTTGATTTGCAGGTTTCACCTGAAAAGTGGTATTTCCCGATAAAACCGCCGCATCAAAACTTTCCAAACCGATGATCAGGTTGATTTCCCGGATTTTTTCAGGGAAAACTGAAGTCATGCTTGAAATGAGAACGTCTCGATTAATACCCAGAAGACCACAGGTATAAGCAACAGCTGCGGTGCCGGAAGCTTTCGGCATTTTGTGTTTTGCGGCCATTTCATCGGGATTGAAAACCGCTGTTTTAGTGCCGGAAAACCCAGCTATGACTATACCATTTTCACATAGAAATTCAGTGTACTCCGTGAGCGTCGGTTCACTCAGAGCACACAATATATCCACGTACGAATCCACAGCTGAAACCGGGTTTTCGGATACTTTCACCTGTGAAAAATTATTACCGCCCCTGATGCGGCTTTCCACATCATTTACCGAGTATGCATAAAGACCACTGCGTGCACAGGCAATACCTAAAATATCCTGCGCCGTAGCCATTCCCTGCCCGGCACTTCCGCTTATTCGAATATTAACTTCCATAAAAAATCCTCCATAAAAAATATAATGACGGGAGCATACAGTCTTCGATGGAAAAATCCCACCTTAAAATTTCCATGAGATTTTATCCTTCGGCCTGAGAAAGCAAAACATTAAGACTTTTACGCTTGATCATAAAGCCAGGTACTTAAATAACGTTCCCCTGTGTCCGGGAGAATTACAACGATATTTTTCCCTGCATTTTCGGGCATTTGCGCCAGTGAAATCGCGGCGGCGGCGGCGGCTCCCGATGAAATACCGCAAAGGATTCCGTGGCTTTTTGCCAGATACCTTGCGGTTTCCCCGGCTTTGTCATCGGCTACAGTGATAATTTCGTCTATTACTCCAGTGTCACAGATTCCCGGTATGAACCCTGCTCCGATTCCCTGAATCTTATGCGGTCCCGGGGCATTTCCCGATAAAACGGCACTGGTAACGGGCTCTACTGCAACGATTTTTACTTCCGGTTTTCTCTGTTTGAGTTCCAGACCACAACCGGTAACAGTACCTCCGGTGCCCACTCCTGACACAAAAATATCAATATTTCCGTCTGTGTCGTCCCATATTTCCCGGGCGGTAGTTTTCCGGTGAATTGCAGGATTTGCAGGATTTTCAAACTGCATGAGAAGGATGTGATTTTCACTTGTTTCAGTAATTTCACGTGCTTTTGCTATGGCGCCTTTCATCCCTTCACTTCCCGGGGTGAGCACAATTTTAGCCCCAAGAGCAGCGAGAAGTTTACGCCTTTCAATACTCATGGTCTCGGGCATTACGAGGATGCAGGCAATCTTCCGAACGCTGCATACCCAGGCTATGCCGATCCCCGTATTGCCAGAAGTGGGTTCCACAATGACGGTGCCTTCTTTAACGAGGCCCCGGGAAACAGCGTCATCCACCATGGACAGGGCTATGCGATCTTTCACGGATGAAAGGGGATTAAAGTACTCGAGTTTTGCGATGAGATTTGCCTGAAGATTAAGATTATCATCACAGATTCTCACCATGGGGGTATTTCCCACAAGCTCAGTCATATTGTCAGCTATTTTGGGTCGACTGTAATCATTTTGCATAACAATTATACCTTTCAGTATTGATTTTATTAAATTCCATCGCCGTTTGTAAAGCTCTGTTGTTGCGGGATAGCCTGCAGTACTTTCATACCGGGTTTAACGTTTTCCGTAACCCAGACATTTCCACCGACAACGGCTCCAGTTCCGATGTTGATTCGCCCAAGTATTGTAGCTCCGGCGTATATTATAACATTGTCACCCACGATGGGATGTCGCGCAATGCCCTTGATGGGTTTACCTTCACTGTCTAAAGGAAAACTTTTTGCTCCGAGGGTGACACCCTGATAAAGCCTCACATTTTTACCAATTACGGATGTTTCACCTATGACTATGCCTGTGCCGTGATCCATGAAAAACTTTTCACCGATGGAAGCACCGGGATGAATATCAATGCCCGTTTCGCTGTGGGCAAGTTCCGTGATAATACGAGGAATAAGTGGAACATCAAGGAGATACAGCTCGTGAGCAATGCGCTGATTTGTCATGGCCCTTATGGAGGGATAACAGAAAACAGCTTCTCCCTGATTTCGGGCTGCAGGGTCACCTTCCCATGCTGCAACAACGTCGCTCGCAAGCAGATTCCTTATGACGGGCAACCTGCGGAGGAAATCAGTTGTGAAGTCCATGGCCAGAGAATCACAGTCACTACAAGTTTTGTAGACTTCTTCTGAGCAGGCAAAGCAAAAACCACGCTTGATTTCAATAGAAAGAATATGGGCAACTTCATCCAGCGTTGATCCGGTATAAAATTTCATCGTTTCCAGATTCATGTGGCTGTGATCATAGTAGCCGGGAAAAATTATACTGCGTAAGAGCTCCACTGCCCGAGCGAGATTCTCCCGGGAAGGCATGGGAACATCGTGATTTGTTTTATGATAGACCTTCGAATAACTCGACTCGAGGCAGAGTTCATCGGTTATCTTGGAAATAAGACCCTTTTCGAAACCTTTTTCCAGTGAAAACATGGAAATCTCCGTATCTTTCATGCACCAGAACAAACATTTGTCCATCGGTGCATATGACTCTTTTACTACCACATTGAATAAAAGAATACAAGGTCCGAATTACACTACAAGCAAACTTAGTTCATATCCTTTACCAAATTTTAAAAGGGCCACTTCTATTCAAAAAACAATCAGGTTTCCAAAAGACATAGAGAGAAACGGAAAGGACCGCGACAGAGACTGAAAGAGCTACGACTGAACGGAATTGGCCGTGAGAGAAACGCAAAGCACCCTGAGAGAAACGCAAGGCACCGCGAGACAAACGCAAAGGACCGCGAGAGAAACGCAAAGGACCGCGAGACAAACGCAAAGGACCGCGAGAGAAACGCAAAGGACCGCGAGACAAACACAAAAAGCCGCGAGACAAAAGCAAAGGACCGCGAGACAAACGCAAAGGACCACGAGACAAAAGCAAAGGACCTCGAGACAAAAGCAAAGGACCGCGAGACAAACGCAAAGGACCGCGAGACAAACGCAAAGGACCGCGAGAGAAACGCAAAGGACCGCGAGACAAACACAAAGGACTGCGAGACAAACGCAAAGGACCGTG
>JAHJMN010000163.1 GCA_018821305.1 Myxococcota bacterium | reverse complement strand
GATTGTGACTCATTTTAAAGAAATGCTTCAGGACAGAGCCCCTCTAAAGCATTCCGCTGCGCGAAATTGCCTACCTGATTGTCCTGTTCCTGCTACTGATTTCCTGTGTTCCTGAAATTTTAAACAGGAAATCGGGTAGTCAGGCAAACAGAGACAGGCTCAGGTCATAAACATCCAATATCAATGTAAAATTACAAAGGCTTGAAGAAAATAATCACTGTTCTATTCTCGATCCTTTTACTCTGCAAGCGGTCTAATTCAGGTAGTCAGGTAGTCAGCAAAACAGGCGTGTCTACTTTGAAGGTAAGTGTTTTTGTGGCATTAAGACCGCTTATGGGAACGCTCTGCCACTTTTGTGAAACGCGCTTTTGCTTTTTGTAAACGCACTTTTGCTTTTGGGAATCGCTCGGCCACTTTTTGTAAACGCTCTTTCGCTTTTTGTAAACGCACTAACGCTTTTGGTAATCGCTCGGCCACTTTTTTTAAACGCACTTTCGCTTTTTGGGAATCGCTCTACACCTTTTGGGAAATGGTTAAGTTTTGTTTGGAAAAGGGGAAGATTTTTCGGGACACGAACTAATTACATGGTCATTTCACGGACGTCTTCTTCGGCGGTTTTAGTGCCCTTGATACCGAATTTTTCCACCAGAACGCCTGCAACTGCTGGAGAAAGGAATGCGGGAAGTGTTGGTCCTAACCGAATATTCTTTACGCCCAGATACAGAAGTGCCAGAAGTACAGCAACAGCTTTTTGCTCGTACCAGGCAATGTCATACTCAATGGGAAGATCATTTATATCCTCAAGGCCAAATACTTCCTTAAGTTTAAGAGCAATAACCGCAAGGGAATACGAATCGTTGCACTGGCCGGCATCTAAAACCCTTGGAATTCCGCCAATATCTCCGAGATTCAGTTTATTGTAGCGATACTTTGCACATCCGGCTGTTAAAATTACGCTGTCTTCGGGAAGTTGAGAAGCAACATCAGTAAAATACTGTCTCGACTTGTGACGCCCATCGCAGCCTGCCATAACGACAAACTTCTTGATTGCTCCGCTTTTGACAGCTTCAATGACTTTATCCGCAAGAGCCATAACCTGATGGTGAGCAAATCCACCTATAATCGAGCCTTCTTCTATCTGAATCGGAGGAGGACATTTTTTAGCCATTTCAATAATTTCTGAAAAATCTTTTTTCCCATTCATTTCGCTGATGTGTTTTACTCCAGGATAACCTGCCATCCCCGTGGTAAAAATGCGATCTTTATATGCTTCTTTAACTGGAACAATGCAGTTAGTTGTCATGAGGATCGGTCCATTGAAAGATGCAAACTCTGTATCCTGTTTCCACCAGGCATTTCCATAGTTTCCCACAAAGTGTGAGTATTTTTTAAATGCCGGGTAGTAGTTGGCTGGAAGCATTTCGCTGTGGGTGTATACATCAACTCCCGTATCTTTCGTCTGTTCAAGGAGCCACTCCATATCTTTCAAATCATGTCCTGAAATGAGAATTGCTGGATTACCGCGGGTTCCGATATTTACTTTTGTAATCTCAGGATTTCCGTAAGCTGAAGTATTGGCGCTGTCTAAAAGTGCCATGGTTGTAACAGCAGTCTTACCAGTTTCCATAACTAAAGCTACAAGGTCGTCTGCAGATTTTTCCCGGGTGAGGGCGTCAAGAGCACTGACTAAGAATGCCGGTATGGACTCATCGTTTTTGCCTGCATGAAGAGCATGAGTATAATAAGCTGAAATGCCTTTAATACCAAATATTACTAGAGAATTGAGGGACCGAACATCCTCGTTTTCCACGGCGAGATAGGAGGCCGCTGCATAGTGATTCTCGTAATCGGCTCCCGTTGGATTCCATGACAGAGAAGCATGACCAGCATCAAGACCGCTTGTTATAATGATAGCATTTCTCATGGCGAGGCCTTCGCTGATGAGGTTTATAATGCGTTGAGAATCAAAATTTGCATTGGTAATGGTTGCAAAAAGCGCATTGGCGATAAAAAGACCCTGTTCCTGAGACGGATTTTTTTTGCTGTCGGTAATTGCCCGGGCTAATCCTTTGAGTACATCGAGAAGAACATCCTGAAGGTTACTGGTTTCTTCGGTTTTACCGCAAACACCCCTCATTGTGCATCCGGTATTCTTTGCGGTTTCCTGACACTGATAGCAGAACATACTCATTTGAAATATCCTTTCCGCGATTTTACTCGCTGGTAACTGTGATTTCCCACATAGTTAATGTCCTGTGAGACAAATTTTAAAGTGTGCACCAAATTTCTACACAGGACATTAAGAATGAAGAAATTGAAATTATTATAGTGTTCTGAATAGCATGTTTTCCTAAACATGCTCAATTTTGATGAAAATTGAATTTCAGGACACGAACTACATAGTTTGTTTATAACGATATAAACTATTCCAGTCCTTGATCAGGATCAAGGTTTTTTGTTTTATGGAATCCGCATTCTGTAATTTCCGGTTAAAAAATGAAAAACTTTTTCACATATTGATTTCCCGGGGAGACAAAATAAATGACTGAACAATTTTTCCGTATGTCTTTTATTTTTTTTGTATAAAAATGATTATCAAGGAGGTCATCATGAAAAAAGTTCTATTATCAATATTTGTGGCTCTGTTAACGTCTGCTGCATCAACGGCTGAAGCGTCCAGTGTTTATGGATTTTCTGGAAGTTTCTCAGATAATTACGTTAAAATTAATCTGAGATCACGCTTTTCCTCCTGGATGGGTATGCAAAACGGGAAAAGAGTCGCTGGTTCTTCGAAAAACCTGTATTTTCAGGCTCAGATACTTGATGAAAACGTCTCTGCAGTAAAAGTGATTTACAAAGGCAAAACTCTAAACCTTCCTGATAAAAGTGAAGTACACATTACCCCGACTTCTCACGAAGTTAAATTCCCTCTGACACTCATGTACACACTGAAGTCAAATGGGAAAACAGTATTAATTACAAAGAAATTCATTGTACGATCCGATAAAGTAAGGGGTGGCTCTCTTGGTAGGTACTATCTGCTTTTGCAGGGAAAAGCATCGGATTCCATGGTGCGTCTGCACGCCAGCCGGGCCAAGTGGCTCGATAAAAGAGAAAAATCCAACAATTCATATTCTTACACTGAAACCCACGCCAGCATTTTCGGATTCGGCCAGGATAAAATTGTCAAAGTGAAATACGGACAAGTAGTGTCTTCAGTCACTCAGAAATTCAAATTCAAAAATCGGAAAAAAACAATTACACAAACAATCACTCAGGATTTGGAAAATTCTTCATCAAATAATAAACCTAAAACTTTAGATCAACTCTACGAAGAAGCGGAAAATGTTCTCCTTCGAAAAATATCCAAGTCGTTAAAACTTATATTTTCTTTTGATAAAAGCGGATTACTCTTAAAGGCTTGCCATGTTGATACCAGAGTAATGGACGATGCCCCCTGCACCGGTGTCTATATCAGCAGTATCCAATTGACGGGGCCATAAATTCCCGTTTTTTCCACTGAATTTTCACTTTTGATTTCCAATTATGAGCTTTAGACAACATCATGCTCGAGACAATCATATAATTTCAACTATTTTCCTGTGACCATCGAAAAAATATTGTAAATAAATCTCCCCGGTGTATGACCGCTTTGCGGGTGTTAACTAGTTACTGTCCTGAAATACCCAGAATCAAATTTTTCGCCCGATTTTTGATCAGGACAGTAACCGCAAGGTGTTGAATATATTAATAGTGTCCTGTTAGGATTTTTAATAAAATCCTTCGCGAAGCGAATTACAGGACACGAACTAACTAACCCCTGAGGAGTAACTATGACTGACATTAATGTAAATATTCCAGGATCAAATCTATCCGGCGTTAAAAATCGGATTCTCGTACTCAGCGGGAAAGGTGGAGTCGGGAAATCCACTGTTGCCGTAAATCTCGCCGCATCACTTGCGGAAAAAGGATTCCGCACGGGTCTCATGGATGTGGATATCCACGGACCTTCAATTCCAACAATGCTTGGTATTTCCGGTGCTGCTGCCGTTGGATCTGAGGAGGGAATTACGCCCATTGAATCTCATGGAATTTCCGTTATTTCCATTTCCTTTTTCGTTGAAAATATTGATGAAGCAGTTATCTGGCGAGGCCCCATGAAGGCTGGAGCCATAAAACAGTTTGTTAATGAAGTAAACTGGGGAGATCTTGATTATCTGGTTATTGATGCACCTCCGGGTACCGGAGACGAACCCCTCAGCGTAGTGCAGGAAATCCGGGACAATATTTATGCTGTAATCGTCACAACCCCGCAGGTCGTTGCGGAACGTGATGTCCGTAAGTCCCTTAATTTCTGTCGCAAGGTTAATGTTCCCGTCGCTGGAATTATCGAAAATATGAGTGGATTCGTATGCCCTCACTGCAATGAAATAACAAATGTTTTTAATACCGGAGCTGGAATAAGGCTTTCCGATGAGTTTCATGTACCCTTCCTTGGGGCAATTCCTATTGAACCTGCCATCGGAAAAATGTGCGATGAAGGCACCCCCTGGATCACGGCAATGCACGACTCTACCACAGCAAAAGTGATGAATTCCGCAGTAGATTCAATTGTCGATTACATCAAAGAAAACAAAAAGTAATCAGAATAAAAGGCCAAAAAGAAGGGCTCCGGAGACAAATACTCTTGGGGGAGAAGCAAAGCCGTAGCCTACGGAAAGTTGTATTCCTATGCGGAAATCATCAAAATCCATGTGAACCACCGGAGAAATAACAAATCCCCCGGTAAGTTCATCACTTGTACCGAAGAATAAAGCTGGCATAAAGTCCGTGTAAACCCAGGAATCCATCTTCCATCGGTAAGACATGACGGTTACTGCTCCCCATTTTTCCGTGGCATAGGCATTGATGTTTAAACCTGCAAGATGAGGCCCCTTGATATGAAACATCATCCGAAAGCCTGTAGTCTGAAGTATCGGTTCACTCCCGGACAAACCTGCGCCACCGAGCACAAGCTCAAGACCGTCACCATTTCGAACAACAGGCTTCCGATTGGCGGCAATATATTTTTCCAGAGCCCGTCGATCCATGCAGATTTCAACCCCACCGGAGAGTGGAATAACAGATTTTTCCGTAAACCGGAACGATTCAACAGAAAAATATCCTTTATACTTGTGGATTTCTCGAACTTTCATCCGGCAGTCTATGTAGTACACCCTTATTCCATCTTTTTTTAATGCGACTATGACAAATCGGTTCCTGACAGCGACTTTTGCAGGGATTCTGGGCATCTCAATGGCAACGGATTTTCCTGAAATATCAGTTACAATCACTGACTGCCACTTTATCTGGGCTTTTATTGAAGGATTACATCTTTTATTAACACCTGCAGGATGGACAAGGTGCATTTCAATGTGATATCCCACGGCGCAGGGAGTCTGAGGAGATGATTGAATTATCATACTTATAAGAAAAAACAGGTTCATATCTATTGTAACTCTCAAAATATAAATCCCGAAAGATTACTCTTGCGGATCTGTCGAATTAAACTACAATTTCTTGTGGAAATCCGCAACTAAACCGTTTAGGTTCAAAACAGCGGAACTGTCAGAACTTCAAGGAGTATCAAGGTGAGGCTTTTAAAATATATTTTTTTAATACTGACTTTATTGTTTCCAACAATGGCCTATTCCCAGAATGCAGATCTGCTTCCCATTAAAGTAAAAGGTAAATACGGCTTTATTAAGAAAGACGGAACCATCGTCATAACACCTCAATTTGACTACGCCACAGGTTTTTCCGACGGTATGGCCGCGGTAATGATCGGCCGTAAATACGGTTATATCAACACAAAGGGTGTTTATGTCATTAACCCGACATTTGATCACGGTTGGAGGTTTGTGGGTGGTGTTGCTAAAATTATGTCCGGAAGTAAATTCGGTTATATAAATAAACTTGGGAAGATTGCAGCTCAGGCGCAATTTGATTCCGCAGCGGAAGTTTTCACAGATAATCTAGCCCTTGTTAAGATTGGCGGTCCCTATGGAAAGTGGGGCTACATTAATAACCTGGGCAAATATATTATTAATCCACAATTTGGCGAAGCACTTGATTTTGCGTCTCAAATGGCCGCTGTCAAAAAAGGTGATGATTGGGGATTTATAGATCGCAC
This sequence comes from Myxococcota bacterium, assembly GCA_018821305.1. Classification (GTDB taxonomy): domain Bacteria; phylum Myxococcota_A; class Polyangia; order HGW-17; family HGW-17; genus JAHJMN01. Next base: position 14,433 of record JAHJMN010000163.1, on the reverse strand, counting down.
TGGCAAATTCATAATAAAACCGCAGTTTGAAGATGCACTCAGTTTTTCCGAGGGGATGGCCGCTGTTAAATTCAAGGGGAGTTGGTGCTATATCGATACAAAAGGCACTATAAAAATCAATCCCACCTGGGCTCATGCTCGCAGTTTTTCATCAGGACTCGCCGCAATAAAAATTAAAAATAAGTGGGGTTACATAGATAAACGCGGAAAATATGTCATCAATCCACAATTTGATGATATCTCAACTTCATTTTCTGAGGGCTATGCCATGGTGAAAATAAACGGGAAATGGGGTTATATCAACTCTAACGGATTTCTTAAAATAAAAGCTCAATTTGAGGAATCTACGAGTTTCTCCGAAGGTCTTGCCGCTGTTAAATTCCGTGGATTATGGGGTTATATCAACAAAACCGGTGACTGGGTTGTTAACCCTGTATTTATTGATGCTGACGCCTTCTCAGGAACCGTTGCAAGGGTTGAAACTGCTGATGGTTTTGGTTACATAAATAAAACCGGCGCATATATATGGAAACCTTCAAAGTAGCTTGTGTCCGATGAATATACTTACTAAAAAAGCTATTCTCTCAGTTTTTGTGGCGGGATTATGGATAAGTTTTTCCGAGTTTTTACGCAATGAACTGCAGTAATTATTGTAAGAAAATTAGACCGCTTTCGGAGTAAAAGGATCGAAATCTAAAAAAAGTGAATATTTTATTCCATTTTTGTAATTATACTTTGATGTTAAATGGTTACGACCTGTTCCTGCCCCAGTTTCCAACTACCTGTGTCCCTTTTAAAAAATTTCAGGCAAGCAGGAAATCAGTAGCAGTAACAGGCCACGCAATTTCGCAACGTAGTGCGGAAGGCAAGGCACAATCAGTTCATTACTGTAGCATTTCCTGACCTTTGTTCACTATCGTATTACTCCGAAAGCGGTATAAATCAGTTGGGGGTGCATCGGTAATTGGACGAAGGTGCAAATGAAAGTGCGCTTCCGAAATCCTCGCCAACAGTTCCCGTTGCGTTTTCGTGGCCTACAGTCGCACTGAATGTTGTTCCCAGCCAATTACTTCGATCATAGATAAACTCAAAAACATTGGTGGTTTCGTAAAGGCGTACCTGGAAAGTAAGCCGCACTTCGGAACCGGATCCAACTCTTCTAAGGTGATACCATTCGAGAATGAAAACCCGGTTAGGACTGGTGCCAGATACCTGATAACTCATACGAGCACCGGCATGAGAACTTTGATCATATGTCAAATCATCCCAGAATGGGTAAATTGCGGCATTTGGTGTCGCTGCTGCCGGAAGTGAAGTATTTGTGTAATTATTGGTCGCGGGGTCGCTGCCGAAGGAAATCCATCCGTTTGTTACAAAATAACCACCACTATAATTAGTACCGTAAAAGTTGAAGTTAAATGGAATTGTAAACGCATAGCGGGCATCGTCTGCATAGGCATCGGTCGTTAAAGCAGTACCGGATGTATTTATTGGACTGTAAGTTGTTGAAAAAAGGGTGCAGGTGTATGTGCCTGCTGGATTGATGCAGCTTCCTCCGGAACAAGTCTGAGAAGTATTTGCACAATCCGTAGTATCAACCCAGTCATAGCAACCGTATGAATCTGCCTGACAATTTTGTATGACGGTACCATTACATTGGTTTTGTCCCGCGGAGCATTGATTATTGCAAAGGCATGTACCTCCGGAGCATGTTCGTCCGGAAGTTGAGCAATCTTCAACTGTAGTCCAATCATAGCAGCCCGATACCTGAAGGCTGCATTCCTGAACGACACTGCCACTGCACTGGTCTGCGGTTCCCTGAGTGCAGGTATCAGTGCATTCGTCCATGCAGGCAAAAGAGGCACCATCTGCCGCACATATCTGGGAATTTGCTTCGCAGTCAGTGTCATCAAGCCACTGGAGGCAACCATTTGTACCCTCATTACAAACTTGAAGCATGTTTTCGGAACATTGATAGGTGCCCTGCGAACAGGCATCAGTACATTCAGAAGTACAAGTAGCACTGCCGTTATTTTCAGAACAGATAAGCGATGTTGAAGCGCAATCCTGCGTTAAGACCCAACTATAGCAATTGTCGGTATCTAAAGAGCATGTTTCCAGGATATTTCCATTGCATCGCTGCTGTCCCGTCTGAGTACAGGAATTTTCGCAAACAACCTGACACGCCGTTGTAATAAACTCACAATCCTGACTGCAACTGAGGGTTCCTGAAGCAAATCCGAGAGACTGGCATGTTTCACCATCAAGGTTACTTCCATCACATTCTTCATCAAGATCTATAACCAGATCGCCGCACGGATCACAATCTTCAGGACAAGTCTGGGAAGATTCATCGGATTGACAGATTCCATCGCCGCAAGTGTCTTCACCTCCGCCTTTGGCACAACTGAAGAGAAAAAGTGAACTTACAGCAATAAAAATAATCTTTTTCATAAGCGAACTCCTGCTTTCAAGTCAATTCCGGGTATAAATTCGAAAGAAACTATATCCTACATTGTTAAAACAGTTTAACACAATAGAAAACAGGATCAATAAGATCGCTTCCGGGATAACAAGATCGTTTTGAGTTTTACCCTTAAAATGATTTTGCTGTTGATTTAAATTTCGTGGGAGGAATGGATGCGAAAAACTTAACGTAATTGATAAGTAATCAACTTATTTTGCCTTTTTGATGGCTTCTTTGAGCTCTTTCATGCGTTTTTCGAAATCAGCGATAACGTTCTTACGATTTTTATCTTTGCCGAATTCTTTTACAACTTTAGCCTGCTGTTTTTTGGCGATTTTTTCGAGGTCCTGAAGTTCTTTCTTGGTCTTGGCAATTCTCTTCAGGTTGTAATACGGAGTGTTAAAGAAGTAGTAACCGCGTTTGGAAATGGATTCCGGCTGTTCCCATACTTTTACTATGAAAGCCCATACTTTGTCCTTGGGGAAACTGAGTTTGTCTACGCCATTAGCAAGAATTTCAAGAAGGTAGGAAACGCTTGTTCCCTGTTTACCTTTGTCTGTAGCTACGTAAGTATCTACATCTTTAAGGAATTTTTCAAAATCATCTTTGGTGAGAACTTTCGGAAGTGCAGCACTGCAACCCCAATGAAAATTACCTTCGTTCATGAGTTTGTGACACCATTCATAGGCTTCTTTTTTCATGCCGAGATTTGCAGCGGCGTCAGCAAGGTAATCTTTTCCAGAGTTATAGGTTTCTTTTTCATAAAGTTTGGTGATTTTTGCAGCGTCGATTTTTTCGCATTTTTTAGTTTTGGTGCAGTATCCGAGATAACGAATAGCTTCGTATCTAACATACTGATCTTTATGATTTTTAGCAACCCAGTAAAGGAGTTTAGCTTCATACTTACCGCCCATGAATTCTGCTCTACCACCATCGATACCAATGATTTTGACAGCCATTTTGGTTTCATCATTGGAGAGAGATTCCTTCAAACTGAGAGCTGCAACCTTAATTAAAGGCTTGCGGTAATCAGTGATTTTGTTCCAGGAAAGGTTGTACATGGTCTGCTCAACCATCTGAAGACCAAGAAGTCTTTCCCAGTCGTTTTTGCTGTTAAGGTGTTTGATACCGCCAAGGGCAACAGCAACAGCAGCTTCAATAGTAATTTTGTTATCGGGTTTGAGATCTTTGAAAATGGGTTTCAGAGTTTTTTCATTGAACTCTTTGTATTCTTTACAGGTCCAGTAACTACCAAGATATTTAACTGATTTCTTACATTCTTCGGCCATTTTCTTGATGCCATCTTCAACGGTTTTCACGATGGGATTTTTGGCTTCTTTCATGGCAAGAGCTTTCTCAATAGAGTCTTTGTGGAAGAGCTCTTTCTTTTTCTCGACTTTTTTCTCTACTTTTTTCTCGACCTTTTTCTCTACTTTTTTGTCGACTTTCTTTTCTACTTTGTCCTTACTTTCTTCTTTTTCTTTCTTTTTACAACCGGAGAAAGCTACAGCGGCCATAACGCCAGCGGCGAGTACGATTTTTACAAATTTTGAATTCATTTTAAATCCTTTCAGTTTAGCAGTATTAAAAAATACTTGTGACATTGGTTTATAATCAGCTATTAAAAACATAAAAAACATAAATGTCAACAAAAAAACCATATCAATTAAAACATTGATAGTATTAGAATTTTAGTAAAAAGAATCGTTTTACAAATGCAGAGATTAGTTACAGGGGATGCGTTCGCAACGGGAATCAGAAGTTGCTGTATCGCAAAAGTAGCCAGGTTCGCATTCGGAATTTGATGAGCAAGTCTTCTTTCCACAGTATCCACTTCCCAGACATGTCATACCATCAGCACAGTCGGCAGGTCCGCTGCAACTGGTAAGACAATAACCCGCAAGGCATGTATCCGCATAAGCCGGACAGTCAGTTTCTGAAGTACAACCGGAGCAGGTACCCACGGGCAATTGAGGATTACATGTAAGTGAACCTCCACAATCAGAATCCGTAACACACTGAAAATATTCAGAAGGATCCACACAGTAGCCACTGGTGCAGGTAAACCCTGAAGGACAAACATCGGGAACGCAAACGCCGTTTATATCTTCTGAGTACCCTTCTTCGCAAAGGCACACAGGAGTACCGCTGGAGTCATCACATCTTGTATGATCTCCTTCGGTACATGGGTTTGGATCGCAATCAGAAAAACACTGGCCATTTATACAAACACTATTTCCATCACATGAACCATCAGGGTTATAAATACTACAGGTAGTCTCAATACATGGGATTCTCATGCACAGTCCATTGCCATCCATATTTTCATCAATACAAACAGTATTTTCGGGACAGTCAGAATCAAAGTTACAGTAATCAAGCACGCACAGACCATCTTCTGAGCAACTTCCATATGGACAGTCGGTTGGACTTGTGCACGGTTTACTGCAACTTCCCCACTCATTACAAATATACGGAGTCGGACAATCGTCAAAACCCTGCCTGCACCCTGTACAGATACCTCCGGCCACATGGAAATTACAGATTGTCGGATTTGATGCATCACCTTCATTACAGTCTATGTCACCTACACATTGACCAATTTCCGATACGCACACGTTTCCAAGACACTCTGACTCACCGGGGCAGGTTTCGACAACAGATACATCACACCAGTCGGTACCCTGAAAGCCATCTTCACAGGTACATATGAAAGAATCCCCATCCACAAGGCAATTTGTCATATGAAGACCATGCTCGCCTTCGCTACATGGATTTGGATTACAAGGATTTGCTGTATCGAGGATGCATTCACCATTTTCTTCAATATAGCCCTCTATGCATTCACAAGCCCAGGTATCTTCAAGAGGATCTGTCTGGAGGGCCAGCATGTTTTGGCCGCAGCAAACTTGAGGATTTATCGCATCCTCCGTCGTACCGGACTCACAACTGCATTGTGCCACACCTGCATTATCAGAGCAGACGGTTTTTCCCGTGTATGTACATGGGTTCGGATCGCAGGGATTTGAAGAACTTGAATCATCGTCATCACAACTGAAAACCGCAAAAATTAACAATAATACAAAGTATTTTTTCATATTTGAAGACTCCTTAGTTCGTGTCCATTGAATCCTTAGTTCATGAATATAATTGTTACACCGTCGCCACCTTCAGGAGGTTCCCCCGGGCGGAACATCCGGACGTATGGACTATTTTTGAGCTCACTGCGTAGAGAATTCCTGAGGGCACCAGTTCCAAAGCCATGGATAACTGCACAACTGTCTTCGTTTGCCATCATCATGCGGTCAAGAAAACGATCAAGTTCAGAAATTGCCTGATCAACTCTCGTGCCGCGCAAATCCAGAGTATTGGAAGGCGTTATTACTGCTATGTTTTCTTTAACCGCCGTCTGTTCAACTTCCGGGGACTGATCCTTTACAGGTGCCGTCGATTTCTTTATTTCTTTTTTAGGAGCCGGTGGTTCATCGGATTCAAGACGATACAAATCACTGGTTGCAACTTCCGTGGGAAATCCTGAAATATCAACTCGCACCCTCCCCTTCCCCTTTTTCCCGAGAATTTTTACTTTATGTCCCAGACTGCGGCACAAAAAATATCGACCTTCAATGATGTCCTCTTCAGGAACACTCTCTCCGTACCACTTGTCCATTTCCGAATCTGTTTTTTCGAGAACTTTATCAACACTTACAATGATCTGTTTCCTGGTTTGCCGATCATTTTCTCCTTTTTTCAATTTATCCTCCAGATGCCCTAATATGCGCTTAAGCCTGATGGCTTCTGCGGCAACATCAGTAAAACCTTCTTTGCGTATTTTTTCAATTTCCTTTTTCTTCTCAATCTCCAGTTTGCGGATGTCTTCCAGTTTTGTCTCTACTTCTGCTAAAAGTTTGTTCTGCTGGGAAAGCTTCAAAGCCAATTCATCCCTGCTTTTGCGCAAATCAGCAAGAAGATTATCAAACTGAAGATCCCCTTCTCCCGCAAGCTCCCGGGCACGACGAATAATTGCTTTATCAAGACCCATTTTCTGTGCGAGGGCAATTCCGTCACTTGTTCCAGGAATCCCCGGTGTCAGCCTGAAATCTGGAGTAAGTGCTTCTCCACCGACGGAAGCATTCTGATATACTTCATCAATGTGGGCCATAGCTTTAAGAGCGCTGTAGTGAGTTGTAATAAAAGCTGTTGCCTGACGGCTTTTTATATGCTCAATGACTGCCTGAGCTAAAACACTGCCATGGGATGGTGATGTACCTGCGGCGATTTCATCAATCAGAACAAGGTCCTTACTTGAACATGTGGATAAAATATTCCGTAGGCGCTCAATGTGAGCTGAGAAAGTCGACTTATGGCTTGTAATATTCTGACCATCGCCAATTACCGTATAAACTGAATCAAAATATGGTAGTTCACTTCCCTCCACCGCAGGAATATGTAGCCCCATTGAAGCCATGACCATGCAGATTCCGACTGTTTTTATTGTAACTGTTTTACCACCGGCATTGGGACCCGTAATTATCATTATGGACCGGCAGTTCATTTCAATTGTGTTTGGAATTACTTCTATCCCTGAAGCAACTAAAAGCGGATGCCGTGCACTCACAAGTCTAATAAAATCACGATCAGACCAGCTCCAGGCATCACATTGCAGCGATTTTCCTAAATTTGCTGCGGCCCGGAAAGCATCAAGACCCGAAAGAATCTTCTGATTTTCTAAAAGAACATCCCGCTGCTGGGAAACTGACTCCGCAAGCATGGCGCAGATGCGATATTCTTCAATTTCAATCTCCGATTCGATCTCTTTGATCCTGTTGTTCATCTCAACCATTTCATGAGGTTCCACAAAAACAGTCAACCCTGTGTTGGAAACCCCTTGAATTACTCCCTTTACCATGCTTCGAAACTCGGATTTGACTGGTAGCACCGTTTTTTCGTTGCGGTGAGTGAAAAAATCATCCTGGAGATACTTTGCTATATTTGGCCTTTTCCCTATTCGGTCTACGGCATTTACAGCATCCCGGTAAAGGATGGATTTTCGGGTTCTCAGACCATAAAGTTCAGGACTTGCATTATTTTTAATAGTACCGTCTTCTTCAAGGGTTTCCTGCAAGAGATCATAAAGATAATCTAATGGTTCAAGATCTCTTATAAATTCAGACAGGAATTTCCCACCGCTTTTCCTTACGGATTCCATAACCGAATGCACCGTAGAAATCTGTTTCATAACGGTAATAAGGTTCTGAGTACTTACAACACCGCCGAAATGAAGGCGTTTCATGATTTCTGAAATATCTTCCAGGGTATCAACCGAAAAGAAAGCCCCCATCCTTCTAGCATTTACAATATCGGAGATTATATCCCGCCGAAGGGATGATTCTTCCCGGGAGGCAAATGTCATGTTTTCAATATATTTTTTTCCAGGTTCACTGGAAGCTTCATTTTTCCATAAATCAAGAATCCGGAACCAGTCCAGTTCTTCAAGAGTTTGATTATTTATCATTATATTACCTTTGAATATCACCCTGATGTCGAGACTGACTTGCTCATGTTCTGTTAGATATTTCAATAATTTCATCGCGAAACGAATTTCAGGACATTATGCAATCTTACAGAACTTATTTTCCTGGAGTGTAATCCAGAGTCAGTTTCAGTTCTCTTCGAAGGCCAGCTGTATATGTGTTACCATCTGCATCTTTAAAAGAACCGATCCAGCCTTCGATAAACTGGCCGGAAATGGAGCTCCAGTTACCCTTTAAAGTATTAAACTGCATATTCAGACTACCTTTTCCAATAACCTGAAGATTTTTTTTATTTTCGCCAGTGGCGTCAGGGGATGAATATGTTATTATTGCATTAATTTTAATTATCTTTCTATTATTTTTAGCTAAGATTTCAATAACAGAGTATTTAACCTTTAAAATTATCTCTAGAATTTCATTCTTAACTCTGCTCTTCTTTTCTACAATCTTTTCCCAGGTGTAGCCAGCTTTCAAGTCATCTATCTTCATTACCGGAATGACGTGAACAAAACCCATCAAATCAGTTAAAAGGCGGTTAAGGGAAGATTCCTGAACAAACTGAATTTCCACGCTACTGAAAGCCGGTTTAATAACTGCTTTAAGTGTATTTTTTCCCGTGGGGCTCAGAGCCAGCAGATTATCAACTATGACAATTGTTCCATTGTCCTTTGAAAATCGTCGATTACCGGACAGTAAATAATTAACTTTTCGGAGCCTCTTCGTTCCTCCGCGAAGAATCATGAGATCCTCCGTAAAATCAAGAGTTCCTGAGACATTCTGAGCAGAATTTTCGGAATAAAACAATTTACCTGTATTTACAGCAGGTTTAGTACATCCCATTAATAAGAAAATTATCAGGATAGTGGTTTTCTTTCCCATGCGTAGATAAACTGCTCCTTACTTTCCGCTCTGGATGAATCAGGCTTAATTATTTTTACTCTTTTAAAGAGTTCGTGAACTCTTCGGAGGGTAGGATCGAACCCCTCACCTTGAAAAATCTTGCAGTAAAATGATCCACCTGCAACAAGAAGATCCGGAATTCTATCCAGAATTGAATTCACCAGTTCAGCGCTTCGCACACAATCGGTAAATTTTATTCCAGTAGTTGATGGTGCCATATCGGATAATACGACTTCAAACGTTCCGCCTATTTCTGCCATGATTTCAGCATAATCCAAGTTATTAAAGTCACTTTGGAAAAACTTTGCCCATGGTGGAAGCGTGATCGCAAGTTCATTGAGATCTACACTCACAAGATGGCCAGAAGAAGTAATCTTTTTAGCCGCGTACTGGCTCCAGGATCCGGGAGCCGCGCCAAGATCAATGACTCGCATTCCTTTCCTTAAAATCCGGTACTTATTATCAACTTCCTGCAGTTTATAAACTGCCCTTGAAGCATAATTCTCTTCTCTAGCTTTTTTAAAATAAACATCATGTCGATGTTTTTTATCACCAAGTCTGGAACCCAAAATAATTCTCCTGATACATGGTCTGAACTTATCGTAAGCACCACAATAGTGCCAGATATTTTCGCCTGCAGGTTGTTTAGTTACTGTCCTGAAATACCGAAAATCAAATTTTTCGCCCAATTTTTGTTCAGGACAGTAACCGCAAGGTGTTGAAAATATTACTAGTGGCCGGATAGAATTTTTAATAAAATTCTTCGCGATGCGAATTTCTGGACACGATCTATTTAGTTACTGTCCTGAAATACGGGAAATCAAATTTTTCGCCGATTTTTTGCTCAGGACATTAACTGTATAGTTTATTACAGCAGAAATTGAAACTGTTCAGAAAAAATATGGAAGTTTTGCGAAACGGGAGGCTTAGAGATAAACAACCTTCTTGGCAGCAAATCGAACAAAAACGGTTCCATTAGTAGAACCGGGGACTGCACCTGCAACAAGAATAACGTTATCTTCTGCCATAATCCGGGCAACTTTAAGATTCTGAATTGTTACACGACGATTTCCCATGCGTCCGTTCATTTTCTTCCCTTTGACTACACGACCGGGAGTGAGACGGCAACCGATGGATCCACCATGTCTGAAATATTCGTGCGCACCGTGAGTTGATTCAAAACCGGCAAAGTTGTAACGTTTCATAACGCCCTGAGTTCCTTTACCTTTTGATTTTCCGGTAACATCGACGGGATCGCCAACTCTGAATATTTCTTCGACTTTTACTTCCTGACCAACATTGAAGTTCATCTGGTCTTCTGCATCAAAACGAATTTCCCGTACATTGCGATATGTAGCGAGATCTCTTTTAACAAACTGACCGCGATCTGGAGCATTAAGTCTTTCAGATTTCTGAGCTTCAAAACCTAATCTTATTCCGTTATAGCCATGTTTTTCCATGGTTTTAACTTCAATAATTACATTGGGATCAGTTTTGATTACTGTTACAGGAATACGAAGTCCTTCTTCATTAAAAATCTGCGTCATGCCAAGCTTTTTGCCATAAATACCCATTCTCATTGTGAAATCTCCATTCTTTCAGAGGAAGCCCGCAGCGGCTTCATGAACATAAGGGGTTAAAGCTGATGTACCTAATAGGTTAAAGTAAACCGTATGTCAACAAAATCATGACGTCAAAAACTCAAATTCGGATAATTTTGCCTGAGTTGATTGAATTCAGATCTGATCCGGTTTATTGTGCTCAATGGTAAAACTGGTAGTAACTGTCCTGAAATACGGTGTAAGGTACTGGTTTTTTTGAGTCAGGACACGAACTAATTTGTTACTGTCCTGAAATACAGTTTTTCAATTTTTTCGCCGGATTTTCGCTCAGGACAGTAACCGCAAGGTGTTGAATTTATTACTAGTGGCCGGATAGAATTTTTAATAAATTGATTGGAGATCTCATGAAACTTGGAATAACCGGTGGTAGTGGCATTTACTCGATTAAATCCCTCAAAATTATTGAAAAAATTGACGTATGGACTCCTTTTGGGAAACCATCTTCCCCCCTTTCACGTGGGACAATTAATGGCAATGAAGTCATTTTTCTTGCGAGACATGGAGAAGGACACCACACTCCCCCTCACATGTTGAATTACCGTGCAAATATCTGGGCTATGAAGTCCCTTGGAGTAACACACCTCGTTGCCGTTAGTGCCGTTGGAAGCCTTCGAGAGGATTATGCCCCGGGTGATTTTGTAGTGGTGGATCAGTTTATCGATTGGACAAAACGCCGCAGTTCGACTTTTTTCGATGAAATCGCTTGTCATGTAAGCTTTGCCGACCCCGTATGCCACGAACTTGCATCGTATGTTATTAATTGTGCCGAAGCTGCAGGAGTTCGAGTGCATAAAAAAGGAACATACGTATGTATCGAAGGTCCGGAATTCAGTTCCAGAGCCGAATCCGAACTGTTCCGCTCCATGAAAGCTGATGTAATCGGAATGACAAACGTTACTGAAGCTCGACTCGCACGGGAAGCTGAACTGCATTTCTCCACACTGGCTATGGTTACTGATTATGACTGCTGGAGACTCGAAGAAGAGGTTGTTTCCGTAGACTCGGTACTTCAAATAATAAAACTCAATGCTCAAAAAGCAAACGATACAGTCACTCATATTGCCTCAGGCTTTGCAGCAAATGATTTCAATTGTTCCAGTTGCACCGCTGCCCTGGCAGGAGCTCTAATGACGGATCCGGGACTGATATCACATCACGAACGCAAACGTTTTGATTTACTACTCAAAAGAATCCTGAAGGATTAATCGCTTTGAATAACTTATTGTTTGTAATTCTAATTGTTTTTATATGGAGTTGCTCCGGTGGAAAATCCGGATCAGACGATGACGGGAAAAAAAAGAAGTCTGAAATAACCGATATTTACAACTACGAGAACGCGGCAAATCATTTACGAATCGGCAAATATGCTGATGGGCTTTTAATTCTCCAGAAAATTCAACCAAAACATAAGGACGACTCCACTTATTGGAATACACTGGGAATGGCTCTGAGATTAAACAGCTTTATTGACGGTGATAAAGATCTGAGAAAAAGAGAAGTTCAAGCATTCCAGAAAGCTCTTTCTCTGAAGCCTGATGACCTCAGTATAATGATCAATCTCGCATCAACTCTTTTGGATTTGGGGAAAAAAGAAGAAGCATGCAGCTTATTCAAAAAAATTCTTCCTCAGGCATCAAAGCATCCTGAGGTCGGGACAATTACTGCAATCGTAAATGATTGCAATGAAGTAAAACCGGAAAAGAAGCCGTCTCCTGCGACACCACCTCAGACACCTGTACCGGAGAATTCATCCATGTCTGAAAATCCAGGAGCAGTTATGAATACACCAAAAGATAAATTGCAGACGCCCCCAATGCGTGGTAACAATATTGTCGACATGAATGCGCAAAAACCCTTAACCATGGTTCCACCCATGAACTGAAATCCTTTAGGTGAAAAATGTCCCTTACTATTGTTGGTTCCGTAGCTTTTGATGATGTTGAGACCAGATATGGTAAAGTTATCAAGATCCTTGGCGGTAGCGCTTCCTATTCCGGTGTTATTGCTTCCACTTTTACGTCGGTAAATATTGTAGCTGTTGTTGGCGATGACTTTCCAAAAGAGCATGTGGAAATGTTTAAAAATAGAGGAATAGACACCCGGGGTCTGAAATATGCCGATGGGAAAACATTTTACTGGAAGGGTGTTTATGCAGACGATTTTTCCACGAGGACAACACTGGAAACACAGTTGAATGTTTTTGCGGACTTTAACCCGGAAATTCCCCCGGAATATGCCGGCTGTGATTTCCTTTTTCTTGCAAATATTCATCCGGCTCTTCAATTGAAAGTCCTTGATTCAATGAAGGGAAAACCATTTGTCGGTGGCGATACGATGAATTTATGGATTTCCACGGAACTAGATTTACTTAAAAAAGTAATCTCCCGTTTGGATCTGATTACCGTAAACGACGAAGAAATACGACAATTAACCGGTGAATTTAATCTGGTAAAGGCTGGCCTGGCCCTTCAGGCAATGGGACCTCAGACAGTTATACTGAAAAAAGGTGAGCACGGGGCCATACTGTTTGCAAAAGAGGATATGTTCTATGTGCCAGCGTTCCCCCTGGATTCATTTAAAGATCCCACGGGGGCCGGAGATTCTTTTGCCGGCGGATTCATGGGTTACATTGCATCTCAGGGTAAAACAGATACAGAAACTTTACGGAAAGCCATGTTGTACGGCACTGCCGGAGCATCCTTTACGGTCCAGGATTTCTCTCTTGAAGCAATTAAAAATCTCACGATGGAAATGGTCGATTCCCGCTTCAATGCCCTGAAAAAATACATAACTGTTTAATTTTCAATGAATTACAATTCCGTTTTTTTTGCCTTTTGAAATCATAGATTCTGGATCCTTCGATTCGCCTGCGGTTTTATATTCAACATAATTTTTTAAATTCTGAGAAAGGTAACTGAATCCATCTGATTTGGCGTTGCCGATACCGCGAACTGTCCGGAGAATAAGTGTATTTGAGGAATGAGGTATTTTTCTGATATTCTTCGCAAAAACATCTGAATTACCAAACTTTGTCTCTATATCCGAAAGGAAAATTACCCCTGCCGTAAGATTGTATTTTTGCATTTTTTCTGCAATTTCAATTAATCCATCCGCCACTGGAAAATTTCCTTTTATCAAAAAAACTCTTTTATAATAAACCATTTTCTTCAGTCTGCTAAACAGCTCGGGGGAACTGAGCCAGTACTCTCCACATTTTTTCTTACGAACACAGGCAAGTCTTTTCCGATGATAATTGACAATTGACCTGCCTTCATTTTTGAGGATGTAAGTAATGAATTTTGCATCATTTTCAGGATATTTTTCAGATATCAAGGCTCCAATTCTCTTTCGATAATTAGGCTCAAAGAGTTCAAAAAACTCATCCTGATTATGGGCCATATCAACAAGGAATAAATATAATCGGTGAAGATTCAGAATTGCCGTATCATTATCAATAAGAAAAAATAGACTGGATAATGATTTCGTAGCAAGCGTATAGTTTTCATCGGTCATTGTCCCGATATAAACACCACCGCGATCTTTAATAATAGAAAACCATACATTATGCTCAGTTTCTTTTGAAAAATACCTGTGCTTACGTGGGTAAACTCTCGGAAATTTCCCGGTAATCGTTGAAAGATCGTTGTACACTGACTCTGGTAACTTCTTATTAATATCCCCAATTATAACCGAAATATCCTCTTTCTTCCCTGTGCCCGGATTCCCTGCTTCCTGTTTCCCTGCTTCCTGTTTCCCTGTGCCCGGATTCCCTGCGCCCGGATTCCCTGCTTCCTGTTTCCCTGCTTCCTGTTTCCCTGCTTCCTGTTTCCCTGCTTCCTGTTTCCCTGCTTCCTGTTTCCCTGCTTCCTGTTTCCCTGCTTCCTGTTTCCCTGTGCCCGGATTCCCTGCG